>NZ_JBQIOP010000040.1:0-37269 GCF_056822245.1 Petralouisia sp.
TAGCTTCTTAACAAACTATTTTATCAGCAACGTAGAGGATTGGAAGACTTTCATTACTATTTGTGCCGCCGACTTGGCGGCGGAATGGAGATTACTATGAAAGCCCCTGGCTTCCATAGCATGGATGGCCATGCGGCCCGACAGACGGCAGGCTGAGCATAATGAGGGTTAACTATGGAAAAAGCTTTTGAGGAACTGCAAATAAAGGATGATTTCATGTTCAGCGTTATCATGAGAAATCCAAAATTCTGCAAGCCATTTTTAGAACGTATACTTGGAATAAAAATATCCCGTATTGAATATCCGAAATCGCAGGAGACAATAGATATTTCTGCGGATGCCAAAAGCGTACGTTTGGATATCTATGTTGAAGATGGAAAAGAAACAATATACAACATCGAAATGCAAACCACAGAAAATAGAAATCTCCCAAAAAGAACCAGATACTATCAAGGAATGATAGACTTGAATCTCCTGGAAAAGGGAGATAACTATAAAGATTTGAAACGCAGTTTTGTTATATTTGTATGTACGTTTGATTTATTTGGCCAAAATCGTCATATTTATACCTTTGAGAACCGCTGCGTTCAAAATACAAAACTGGGCTTGGGCGATGATACAACAAAGATTATTTTGAATACCAAAGGCACATTGGATGACATCTCACCAGAATTGAAAAGATTGCTTGATTTTATTGATGGTAAAGAACCTGAAGATGATTATACCAGAGAGTTAGACAAAGCAGTGCAATCTGTCAGAAACAATGAGAAATGGAGGTTGGATTATATGACATTGCAAATGCAGTATCAAGAAAAATACGAGCAAGGATTTAATGAAGGGGACAGAAAAAGAGCAATCTCAGTAGCAATAAAAATGATAGAAGCCAATAAATTGACTTCCGAGGAGATTGCAATGTATACAGGCCTTGCCCTTGAACAAGTGCTTGAGTTAGAAAACGAATTGCAGACAGTATGGTAACGTGCAGAAAATCCGCACAGAGGTATAGCCGCAGGCTATCCTGTTTCAAGCGGCAAAACAAACTATTATTGAGAGGCAAAACTTCGGGGAACCTTCCTTTTGGAAGGTTCCCCAGAATTCTGTCCGGTTCTTTCATGGACAGCCCATTTTCTCACTATTCCATCATGGACAGCATATCTCTAATAAACAGAAAATTTACCGCATCATCAGAAATCAACTTCTGTTCCATAATATGTACAGGTGAATAATTTCTCCATTGTAGCAGGATCAATCTCTCTCGGATTAGAACCGGTACATGCATCGCCTACCGCCCGTTCTGCAATGCCGGAAATCTTTTCTTTGAATTCCTCTTCCTTGATTCCGAATTCTTTCAGGGTCTTTGGAATGTTAAGCCTTACATTGAAATCGTCAATCTTAGCGCAAAGACTATTAATCAGAGCTTTCTCAGAAGTTCCCTCCAGGCCCATTCTCCGTGCGATTTCTGCGTAGCGTTTTGCAGCAACCGGATCTTTGGCATTGTACTTGATGACATAGGGCAGATAGATTGCATTTGCGCATCCATGAGGAATATGGCCGGTGGAGAATGCTGCGCCTGTCTTATGAGCCATAGAGTGTACAATTCCCAAAAGCGCATTGGAAAATGCCATTCCGGCAAGACACTGTGCATAATGCATCTGCTCTCTTGCTGTCATATCGCAGTTGTAAGATGCCGGCAGATAATCCAGAACCATCTCAATGGCCTGCAGTGCAAGCGGATCAGTGAAGGAACAGTTCATAGTAGAAACATATGCTTCAATGGCATGGGTCAGCGCGTCCATTCCGGTATAAGCAACCTGTTTTACCGGAAGTCCCTCTACCAGTTCCGGATCTACAATTGCAACGTCAGGGGTAATATTAAAGTCAGCCAGGGGATACTTCACGCCTGTCTGATAATTGGTAATAACAGAGAATGCGGTCACTTCTGTCGCTGTTCCCGAGGTGGATGGGATCGCGCAGAATTTAGCTTTCTGTCTCAGCACCGGGAAATTAAACGGGATGCACAAATCCTCAAAGGTTGTCTCTGGATACTCATAAAATGCCCACATAGCTTTGGCAGCGTCAATGGGTGAGCCGCCGCCCATAGATACAATCCAGTCAGGCTCAAATTTGCGCATTGCTTCTGCGCCCTTCATGACAGTTTCCACAGAAGGATCTGGCTCTACGCCTTCAAACAGTTCCACTTCCATGCCTGCTTCCTTCAGGTAATTCACTGCCTTGTCCAGAAATCCCTGACGCTTCATGGAGCCGCCGCCTACTACAAGAATTGCCTTTTTCCCCTTTAAATTCTTAAGTTCTTCCAGACACCCCTTTCCGTGATACAAATCTCTTGGTAATGTAAATCTTGCCATGTTCTTCTTCTCCTTTTCTTTGTATAAAATAAAATCAGCAACAGTTCAGGCAGGCTGACCTGTCACTGAAAGCAACCTGTCTTTTATGATTTACATTATAACATAACCTTCCGCATACCGACAGTTAAAATTTTATAAAATTGTTAAAATTTTCTCAAACTGGAAAAACATCACATCAGAGGGGCAACCGCCTTCATCAGACTCCCAGTAATCTTCATCTTTAACTTCTCCCTGCGTACTGTTTCCATCGTCACCTGCCTGCATTTTTTCAGAGTGGCCTGCATGTCCGCCTCTATCTCAGCAATGCAGTCTGTGCCGTACAGGTATGTGGCGCATTCAAAATGATGGTAGAGGCTGCGGTAATCCAGATTGATGGTGCCCACCACCGCTTCCCTGTCATCGCTGACAAATACCTTGGCATGTACAAATCCAGGGGTATATTCATAGATTTTCACCCCGGATTCCAGTAAGGACGCATAGTGGGTTTTGGCCAGCGCATAAGGAATGAATTTATCCGGAATTCCCGGCAGAATCAAAACTACTTCCGTCCCCCGCTCCGCTGCAAATTTCATGGCTGTTTCCAGTTCTCCGTCCAGAATCAGATAGGGGGTCATAATATGCACATATTTCTGGGAACGGTTCAGAATATCCATATAAACCCGCTCTCCCAGTTTGTCCTGATCCAGAGGGCAATCTCCGTAAGGAATGACATATCCCTTTTTCTCCTCCAGGGCAGGAATGGCAGAAAGGAACTTTCCATACTCTGTCTCCCGCTGGTCAATCCCCCACATCTGCAGAAACATCAGGGTAAAGCTCTGTACCGCCGCACCCTTTAACATCACAGCCGTGTCCTTCCAGTGGCCGAATTTTTCCTTTTGATTGATGTATTCATCTGCCATTCATGATCTGCCGGGACTGGGGAATCAATTCCCTGGTATCGCCGAGCATCTGATTCACCCGGCTGCGCAACGCCCGGTTTCCCACATTGCTCTGGGTATATAACAGCAGCAGCACGCCGAACACCGGCAGCAGCGCAATCACAATCAGCCAGGTGATTTTTGCCGTGGGATTCATCCTGCTGTTGAGAAGATAAATCACCATGACAAAGGTAAACAGCGCTGTTCCGCCTAAAATATGGGGCAGAAATTCCTCGAACCACTGAAAGATGCTGAACAGGAGCAATACCTGAACCAGAAACAGCAGCAGGATCAGCCCGAAACGGCTGAATAAAGCGTGAACGATTCCTTTCTGCCCCTTTTTTAAGAGGGTAATCCCTTTTCTTTTATAATCTGAATACATCTTTTTCCTCCTGAATGTTTTCTGACATTATATACCATCCAGTGCCTGTACAGTCAAGAAGAAATCTGTATTTTTAAAGTTCCGCCGTCACCTCTTCCTCAAGCTGAACCGTCTTTTTGCACAGTTTTAGCTCTACAATTTTTGTTTTCGTCAGATTCTTCACCCTGACATTGCCGCGGGTGACGCTGACCTCTAATCTCTGGCCCTGCCAGATAATCTCGTAAGTAAGTTTTTCCCACGCATCCGGCAGGCATGGATCAATTCTCAGCCTGCCGTCTAACGTGCGCAATCCTCCAAAGCCATAGATCGCTCCCTGCCAGATACCCCCGAAGGATGCCGCATGGATACCTGCGTCAGAGGTTGTCATTACCGGCCCCAGATCAATTTCTGTGGATTTCTCAAAGAGCCGGTAGGCTTCTTCCAGTTCTCTCATATCCGCCGCAAGCACTGCATGAGTGCAGAGTGATAGCGAAGAATCATGTATGGTCCTTTCGGAATAATAATCCCATGTGGCAGTTTTCACCTCACGGGGAAAGAGATCTTCTAATAAAAAGAACAGCGCAAGCACATCCGCCTGTTTTGACACCTGAAGCTGATTGATCTGGGTCTGGTTATAATCATGGAAAATACCGCCTACAAAATCCTGGGCCTTGTATTTTGACAAATCAATTTCCTGCAGATTCAGGTATGTGGAATCCTGGGGCAGTATGCCCTTTTCATTGGGCGCCGGCAGGAATATTCGATCCACTTTCTGTATCCACTCCTGATACCAGTGTTCCAGTTCCAGCTTCTCATTCAATGTCTGGTATAATTTTGGCTTTTCCACCTTCAGCAATTGGCAGCAGGCAATGGCTTTTCTGATATTCCATGCCGCAAGATAATTGGTAAAGGCATTGTCTGTCTTATGTTCTTTATATTCATCCGGCCCTACCACGTCGCAGATATGGAGGAAACCGTCTTTTGTCACCGTTTCTGTAAATTCTGTGATTCCCTGTTCATTTACCCTTTCGTGAATCTGCCTGTTTTTCTCCTCCAGGCGGGACGCCCAGAACCGGGCCGTATCCAGAATCAGTTCATAGCCGTACCGATCCATAAAGTCCTGATCCCCGGTAATTGAAGCATACTGCCACACGCCAAAAGCCACGTCTGCCGTGATATGCTGTTCAATAAACCCGGACCACACTTTAATCAGAAGGCCGGTCACAATATCCGCATTCTGGAATTCCGGGGTTACCTCCCCATCGTCCATCCATGCGGATTCCCAGGGGAACATGGCGCCCTGGTATCCATTGTCCGCCGCCTTTTTATGGGCTCCGGGCAGAGTCAGATAGCGGTACTCTTCCAGTTTCCGGGCCGTCTCAGGCTGCGTAAAGGCATAATAGGGAAGCAGAAAAATTTCCGTATCCCAGAAGCAGTGCCCCCGGTATCCTTCTCCCGTCAGCCCCTTTGCGCCGATATTCATCCGGTTGTCATGGGCCGGAACCATCAGACGCATATGATACTGGGCAAAATGCACGGCAAAATCATCGTATGCATTTCCTTCTATTTTGATGGGGACCCGCTCCCACACCTGCCTGTTCCATTCCGCTTCTGTATCCGCTGCCAGTTTCGCATAGCCAAAGGCCTTCTGCTCCTTCAGCTTTTCCAGAGAAAACGCCTGCATTTCCTTCACGGTTTTTCCCTGCAGTTCCAAATCCCTGGTTGTATATACATTACAATATTTTTCTATTTTTAACGTCTCGCCCTTTTTCACCCTGGTACGGTATATTCCGTAAATTTTGCGAACCTCCATATGAAGCTGGGCCGAAAGCTCCAGCTCCTCATCCTCCGTCCAAAATCTGTGGGCGGTATTCAGGGCAAAGGTGATTCCGGACTGGGTGGTTTTTTGCACATACTGGATATGCTTTCCCTCGTATAAACGCATATCTCCTTCCGTAAAATGCTGTGCGCCGGTATTGGTCACCCGGCCGTCAATTCCGGATTTTATCTCAATCTCCGCATCATTTGACAAGGGCGTAATCTGCACCTGAATTGCAAAATCATGAAGCCTGTCTAAGGACACCACCCGCCGAAAAGTCAGACTGAACTGCTCTCCTTTGGGAGAAATCCAGACTGCCTCCCGCTTCAATTCCGCCTTTCGGATATTCAGTTCCCTGCTGTAGAAATCTATGCTTCCCTGTTCTAACGTAAACCGTTCCTGATTTACGATAAGTTCAATGGCCGTCATATCGGCGGCATTGGGCAGTTCTGTCACCGCAGACGGATCAAACTGATTAAAAGTTCCATTAATCAAAAGATCCCTTGTCTCATTCAGATATTTCTCTTCCATTGCGCTGCGAAGCCCCAGATAACCGTTTCCAAGGCACATCACTGCTTCGCATTTCCCCAGATGCTCCGGATCAAAGCTGTCCTCTCTTAAAATCCAGTCCCCGGCTCTGCTGTAATCTAATGCCACTGCATATTCCTCCTTCTATTTTAGAATCTCCAACAAATCGCTGATTTTACGAATGGAATATGTAATCGCTGCATCTTCCGAGGCTTCTCCTATTCCCGCGCAGTCAAATCCGCCTGCTTTTGCCGCCGCAACGCCTGCCTGTGCGTCCTCCACCACCAGGCAGCTTTTTGCATCTTCTTTGAGCATCCCGGCAGCCGTTAAGAACACCTCCGGGTCCGGCTTGGATTTTGTAATGTTGTTTCCGTCGCTGACGGCGTCAAAACTGCCGCTCAAGCCAATCTGCTTTAAAATAACCGGCGTGTTTTTACTGGAAGAGCCGATGGCAATCTTTACGCCTCTCTTTTTCAGCTCCTTCAGCGTTCCCGCCACATCCTCCGAAAGCTCGGCAGGCGTCATCCGCTCCAAAAGTTTCCGGTAAATCTGGTTCTTTTTTTCCGCCAGGGCAGACTTCTCATCCTCCGCATAAGTTCTGGAAGCCTTTTCCAGAATAATCTCAAGGCTTTCCATCCGGCTGACGCCCCGCAGGCGGTTGTTGATCTGCTCGTCAAAATAAATTCCTTCATCATCCGCAATTTCTTTCCAGGCCAGATAATGATATTGATCGGTAGAGCAAATCACCCCGTCCAAATCAAAAATAACTGCTTGATATATCATGTTCCGACTCCTTTCTTACTCCTTCACAGAACCTGCTGCAAGTCCTGAAATTACCTGCTTCTGCATCAGCAGATATACTGCGATGCTGGGAATGGTCACAAGCACTGTAGCGGCAAACATAGCTCCGTAATCGCTGGCAAACGAGCTCTTAAAATAGTACAGCGCAATGGGAAGCGTACGTTTCTCCACTCCGGTAGTCAATGTCAGCGCAAACTGAAATTCATTCCAGCAAAGCAAAAACTGCAGTACCCCTGCCGTTGCAAAAGCCGGCTTTGTCAATGGTAAAATAATCTGTACAAATGTCCGGAAAAACCCGGCTCCGTCAATATACGCCGCCTCTTCCAGCGTCGGGGAAATGGTCTTATAATAACTCATCATTATGTACAGCGTGGTAGGCATTCCAAGGGCCGTGTAAACAATAATCAGCCCCCACAGCTTGTTATACAGATGGGCCGCATTCATGGTCTGATACAAAGGCTGCAGCAAAGCCGCCCCCGGAATCACCAGTGCAGCCGAAAACAACAGCGTAAGCACTCCTTTGAAACGGAAATTGCAGCGCACCAGCACATAAGCCGCCATGCTGAGAGCCAGCAGATTCAATATGGTGGACACAATGGCCACAAAAATGCTGTTTTTATAAAATCCAACCAACGGCGCAATCTCAAAAGCCTTAACGTAATTCTGAAAATTCAGCCCGTTGGGATATCCCGCCACAGAGGACATAATCTCTGCATTGCTCTTAAAAGAGGAGGAAAGCACCCACAGAAACGGAACAATGGAAATGATTACAATAAATAAAAGAAAAATCCCCGCCAGTATTTTACGTACATGTTTCATCTTTTTCCTCCTTACTTATCCATCCGGTATACGCCCCGGATCAGCCCTACCACAAACAGGCCCAGTACAATCAGCACCACTCCTTCTGCATTGGCAAGACCGTAATTGTTATCCGTCAGGGCCGTCTGATACAGATGCATGGGCATATTCATGGTTTTTCCGGCAGGGCCTCCGTTGGTGGTCATCATGATAATATCCAGCTTCTGCAGCATACTTGTGGCTGCAAGCACGGTGGCCGTACCGATAATATTGCGCATCATCGGAAGCACAATTTTAAGGTCAATCTGAAAATCCGTGGCTCCGTCCATTCTTGCCGCTTCAAAAATATCCTCCGATACAGAGGCCATTTCCGCCATTACAAGAATGGTCACCAGCCCCGCATAAGGCAGCCAGGTCAGCGTCACCGCCGCAAATGCCGTATTGGAGCTTAAAAACCAGTTCTGGGAAAAATCAGATTGGGTAACTGCCCGGATGATACTGTTTACCATACCGAACTGAGGGTTTAAAATGCACAGAAACAGCATACCCAGCGCAGCGCTGGAAATAATATTGGGAATCATAAAGGTTCCTCTCATAAAATTTGTATACCAGCGTTTTCTTCTGAGAATCAGAGCTAGCGTGGTTCCGATGCTCACATGTATGGTGGCCTGCAGCACAATCCAGATTAAGGTATTGACAATGCTCTGCCGAAACTCCTGATCCTCTGTAAAAAGATAAATATAATTCTTTAATCCTGAAAATACCGGCGGCGCCCCGATGGACCATTCTGTAAAAGAGGTCACGAAAAGCTGCACCATGGAAATCAGAAAAACAAACGTGAACAGCGCCAGGCCCGGGGCCAGAAATGTCACAATCCACCTTTTCTTTTTAGTCATATGATACCGTTCCTTTCTACTGATAAACTTGTGGACGCAGAACATCCCTTGGACACATAATAAGGAAAGTCCTGTCAAAAAAGGACTGCCAGAAAGTGAACTCTCGCACAATATATAGTCTGTTGCCTGAGAAAGCACAGTATATATTGCGGAAATCCAGTCACTTCCTGACAGCCCCTTATGATCGTTTATTTTGTTTTTGCAGCTGCTTCGGTCAGTTTTGCAGCGAAGTCAGAAGGAGCCATTCCGCCGGACGCAAGTTCCGGATAGTAGGAAGAAAACGCCTCTATGGTGCTTGCCACTGCAGTATTGTCAATGTTGTTAAAATCCCATTCGTTGGAGTTGCTGGCTTCCACCAGTTCTGCAATCAGAGGATTTGCCGCCTTAAAATCATCAGAAAGGGCTACAAGGTCTGTCAGAGGAAGCGCGCCGTTATCTTCCAGGAAAATTTCCTGTGCCCGTTTGCCGGTCTTGAATTTCAGGAATTCCAACGCTGCTTCCTGCACTGCTTCATCTTCTCCGTTGGTGCACAATACATAGCCGATTTCATACTGTTCAATCAGTCCGCTTTCCGGATATGCTGCAACGCCTACTTTGTCTGCCAGGCCCTCTGCCGCTTTTTCCGGATCTGAGAAATCGGGCGTCATCCAGGTTCCGTTGGCAATCATAGCCGTTTTTTCCTGCAGGAAATTATTTGCTGAATTTGCAAACAATGCGCCGATAGCGTCGCTTGTGGTATAGCTCTGCAGGCATTTCTGAATCATCTCAAGTCCTTTGATCACAGATTCATTCTCATAAGACTCCGGATGATATGTATTCATGAAATCATTTCCTTCCTGGCCGTTGGTGCCGATCATAGCTGCAAGCCAGAGGTTGGTGGTCCAGCAGTTCTCTCCTGTCATCATGGCAAGAGGCGTATATCCTGCTGCAGACAATTTCTCATTGTTTTCCATGAATTCATCCCAGGTTTCCGCCGGCTTCACGCCTGCTTTGTCAAACATTTCTTTGTTGTAGAAATATCCGATCACCTGTTTTGCATTTGCGATGGAATACAGGGCGTCGCCCTCTTTGTTGTACTCAATGGCTCCGTCGCCAATTTCTGATTTCCATTCTGCATCTTCATCCAGAAGAGGAATCAAATCCACTGCCTGTCCGTTTTTTACTGCCAGTTCACGGATTCCTTCTTTTCCAAGAACAACGTCCGGAAGGTCTTTGGAAGCCGCCAGTGTTTTCATTTTATCCACATAAGCGGAATCGCTTGGAAGCTCTTCAATGTTTACTTTTATCTTGCCTGCATATTTCTCGTTAAATTCCTCAATTACTTTTGCTTCTGCTTTGGCGGACAGATGAGAACCTACCATAAAGGTTGCATAATCAATCTCAACCTCTTCGCCGCTGTCAGCCTCTTCCTTAGAATCTTCCTGAGCGTCTTTTTCGTCCTGGTCTGCCTCCTGGGTGGTCTCCTTATTGGTATTGCTGTCTGTTTTTTCTTTGCTGTCATTCCCGCCGCATGCCGTCAGGGAAAAAACCATACAGCCTGTCAGCAGCACTGCCATTAACTTTTTAAATTTCATATCTTTTCCTCCTGTTTCTGTTTCTTTTGATACCTTGATTATAGTTATTTTCCCCATAAATTGACATCCGATATCCCGACCTCCCCTTGCTATAATTTTACTGTTCCCGCCGGTTCCCTTCTGAAAACCTGTAGAAATTTTTACTCTCTTATAATAATTTTACTTTTTCTCTGCATGGCTTCCTTATTTCGGCAGACTATGCCTTTCTCTCTGTTCTGCATGGCTTCCTTATTTCGGCAGTCTATGCCTTTCATCTCCGCTCCATCCGGTTCATATATTCTGAGGGTGAATACCCCTCATATTTCATAAACACATGGGTAAAATAAGAAGGTTCTTCAATTCCAACCATCTCTCCCACTTCATAAACCTTGTATTTTCTTGTGCTCAGTATTTCCTTTGCCTTTTCCATCCGGTATTTATTGATGGCGTCTGTCACCGTCATGCCTGTTTCCTTTTTGTAGATTCTGCTGATATAGCTGCTGTTCATAAACAATTTCTGACTGATGGATTTCAGGCTCAGTTTTTCCTTGTAGTCCTGCTGAATAATATAATTGATATTTTCCACCAGAAAGCTCTGGCCCAGATCGCTTTTTGTAAAAATTGCGGCTGCAGAGGCGCAGGTGTCCTTTACGCAATCCCATAATCCCGCCTTGGATCTGCTTCCGAATACTGCTTCCAGTATGTTCTCCTGAACAAAGATCTTCTCTGCGCTTCCGGCGTTCCTGGTTTTCCTGAGCAGATAGGAAACAATGGCATGAACGTCCGATTTACATTGTTCTATGGAACGTTCCCCTTTCTTTAAATATTCAAAAAACTCCTGCTCCAGCCGTTCCTGCTCCTGGCTGTCTCCATTTCTCAGGGCGCCGTAGAGATTTCTCATATAAGCGTCAATATCACTGTCGTCAAGCCAATACTGCACCGCCTCCCCATCGTTTTCATAGACAATAACCGGATGCTCATCGGAATATACATTCGACAAAGCCCGCATGGCCTGCTTCTTTCCGGCTGTCATACAGTCTTTATTCTCCACCACGCTGCTGCAGCCCACCCGGATGCACAATTCCAGAAAAGATTCTGCCAAAGACACAAATTTCTCCAGATGCCTCCGGACCTGAGCCGTGTCGTCCTCTTCCTCCGTCTCCACAATTACAAAAAACAAACCGTTGTCCACATGCATATAAGTTGCGTTCTGTTTCTGAAACGCATTTTTCACCAGCTGCTCCACATTTTTTTCATATCTGCCGTATTTTCCAATGTTTTTCAGTTTTATTTCACAGGCGCACACCCGGCACCATCCGCCTCTCTGAAACGAAATTTCTCCGTCCCCGGTTCTGCTGTCTTTTTGCTTCTCCCACTGCTGCATCACCCGCTCCACCGATTTGGGCAGCTCGGACAGAAACTCATTTTTCACTACAAAATCCGCTACCCCGTATTTAATGGCCTGCTGCGCATATTCAAACTCATTATAGGCTGTCAGTATAATTGCCCTGACGTCAGGATATCTGTCGTGCAATATCCCCGCAAGCTGAATCCCATCCATCACCGGCATTTTGATATCCGTAATTACAAGCTGGATTTCTTCTTCATTTTCGTCCTCCAGATATTTAAGAACCTGCTCTCCGTTGCGCATGGCCCCGCACACCCGGCATCCGATCTCTTCCCATGCTATCAGTTCCAGAATTCCTTCCCGGATATTTTTCTCATCATCCGCGATTATTATATTGTACATTCCTGCTTCACCTCCGCCGGCACTCTGATTTCTATCAATGTCCCTCTGTTCTTCTCACTTTCTATCCGCACCCCGTAGCCTTCCCCATAGATATGCCTGATTCGCACCGCCACATTTCTCAGTCCGATTTTCTCCCGTCCTTCCCCGATTCCGGCTTTCTCTCTGGCCTCCAGTTCCATCTGATACTGCCGGGTATCAAATCCGCTTCCGTTGTCCCTGACCTGAATCACCAGGTCGCCTTCCTCCCGTTTTATGTCAATTTGAATCTTCCCCAATACCTCTATGGTTTCAATGCCGTGTATTACTGCATTTTCCACAATAGGCTCTATCACAAACTTCGGTATCATGCATTTTTTAATATCTTCATCCTCCAATGTAATCACATAGGAAATCTTCTCCTCAAACCGTATTTTCTGCAGATACAGGTAAAATTCCACGTATTCCAGTTCTTCCCCCACAGTGATCTTGTTGATATCCCTGGTATAAATGCTTGCCCGCAGGAGGGATGACAGTCTGGATACCATTTGATACACAGTTTCATCTTTACACCTTTTTGCCTTAATCTGGATGGTCAGAAGAACATTAAACAGAAAATGGGGATTCATCTGATGCTGCAGGAACTGGATCTCCATTTCATTTAATAAAAGCTGAGACTCATATTTATTCTGTACCAGTTCTTTCAGTTCTCTGGTCATCTCGTTAAACGCCTCACCCATCCGGTCTATTTCCCTGTTCTTATACCTTCGGATCTGCACATCATAATTTTTCCCCCGTACGCTGTTTAAGGCAAACACAAATTCATCCAGAAACCTGGTGGAACGAATGCCCAGCGCCAGGGCGATTGCCACACAGACTGCAATAATCCCCACGCCCAGCGCCAGATAGGGCTTAAGTCCGCGAATTGCCTGCACAGCCAACGCTTTCCTCGGAAAAAAGTACACAAACTGCATTCCGAATTCCTTCATTGTTTTTTGTGTAATCAAAAAATTTTTATCATCCCAGGAAGCCCGTTCCTCCTGGTACTGCCCAATCTCCTCCACCCGGCTGCATGAAAAAATCTGATGCTCCTGATTCAAAAGATATACTGCGCTCCCATTCCCCGTGTTTAAATCACTGTAGCACTCCCGGATACTTCTTTCATTGGTGGCAATCATAATTACAAGATGGTTATTCCCGGTAAAATCTGACTTCACTCTCCGCACATGGAAAATAACATCCCTGGCCCCGGCGATGAGCTGAGTATACACATACTCTTCCTCATACTGCGCAATAGCTTCATAGGCTTTCCTTGACTCATACAGAATCGCCGTTTCTCCCACTGCCTGGATGTCAGTATATTCCAGAGGCTCTCCATTCTCATAGATCACCGCATATTCAATCACATTTAATTTCTTGGCATTGCTGTAAACCAGTACCCGCTGCATTTCCCTGCTCAGGTCTGCTTTTCGGACATAAAAATCCTGACTCTCTCTGTTATAATACGCTTCATCCCTCATCCAGTTTCGGACTCCCTCACTGGCTGCTAATTCCAGTACAAGATTTTCTGTAATCAGAAAAGACTGCTCCAGAGATTTTGTAATTGCAGACACCGTAGTGTCTATATGATCAGACATGCTTTTTTCCGCATTCTGATACAGGTTAAAAAACAGAATTGTCCCTAACAGCGTCATTCCTGCAAACATTGCTCCCACAAACAGAAGCATAAGCTGATCTCTCAGTGAAACAGAATACAGCTTCACCCTCTTTTTCTCCTTACCTGACATGCGCATCCGCCCTTTTTCATCTCCCGGTTGATACAGAATGGGATTGTCACGCTATAACTGATAATCAGTTATTTTACAACAACCCCATTCCTGATATTATTTACTTCTTGATCTTTATCTTAACAGATGCTTTTTTGTTGCTTCCGTCCGTGGCTTTCGCGGTTACTGTCACAGTCTTTCCGCGGCCTGCTTTTTTCGTGGTTACCACGCCTTTTTTACTTACGGACGCATATTTCTTGTTGCTGACACTGTAAGAAAGTATCTTGTTTGCACCCTTGGATGCAGTAACGGTGGCTTTCAGGGTTACTTTCTTTCCTGCTTTTACAGTTTTTGCGGAAGCTTTCAGCTTCACTTTCTTCACAACGCCTTTCATGATCTTAATCTTAATGGAGCCTTTCTTTCCGCTTCCGTCTTTTGCCTTCGCTGTGATGGTAACTGTTTTCCCTGCGCCCTTCTTCTTCATGGTTACAACGCCTTTGGAGCTTACCGCAGCATATTTCTTATTGCTGGTCGTCCAGGTTACTTTCTTATTGCTTGCATTCGCAGGCAGAACTGTGAGCTTCAGGGTGATTTTCTTGCCTGCGGCAATCTTTTTGGAAATTCCTGACAGTTTAATCTGCGTCACTTTCACCTGCTTATTGGTATTATTACTGTTGTTATTGTTATTATTACTGTTATTGTTATTATTATTGTTATTGTTGTTATTATTACCGTTATTGTTGTTATCGTTATTGTTATCGTTGTTGTTATCGTTATTGTTATCGTTGTTGTTATCGTTATTATTATCGTTCTTTTCAACCAGTCCGTTTTTCGCGCTCTTCAACGCATCCAGAGCTGCATCCACCTGCTGCTGTGTTGCAGATTCATCTGCCAAAACTGCTTTTGCGGATTCCAGGGCTTTCTTAAATCTGTCCACGGAGTCTGCCGTATACTTGGAAAGCTCCATTGCTTCCGCTTCCTGAACTGCCTGCTCCAGAGCGCTCTTATTTACAGTTTCCACAACAGCTTCTGTCATGGTGATAACAACTTTCTTAGTTCCTGCCGGCACCAGAACGGTTCCTGCTTCCGCATCGATATTGTCTGTCTGCTCTTTGCCGTCTGTCACAACTTTGCTGATATTGTCTTTCAGGGAAATCAGCTCTACGCTGTAGGGAACTTCCAGGGTGTCGCCTGTAAATGCAACTTCTACCTGTTTTCCGGTTGTGGTCATCTTATAGCCGGCTTTTTTCGCGCCTTCTACGGTGTAATCTTTAATTTCCACCGGAGCCTGTCCTTCTGCTGTCCATTCTTTCGGAATTCCGCGTCCAACAATGACTTTTTCCCCTAATTTTTCTGCAATTAATGCATCGTACAATACTTTTGTGGCTGTGGACTGTCCCCACATATGCTGACAGGAACCGCCGCCGCCTTTGGCATGTTCAATATCCCAGGGTGAATTGGCGTCTGGATAATCCACGCCTTCCCACCATCCGAAAGGACCGCTCATTGCCTTGTCAATCATAAATTCATAGGCCCGGATGCCTGCTTCCCGGTATCTCTCTCCCCGAAGGGCGGAGCTGCCGTAGCCTGCATTATATGCGCTGGAATAATATCCGTGGGGATATCCTCCAAAGTTGTAAATGGTATCAGATACTTCTTCTCTTCTCTCAAATCCATGCTGATATGTATCGTCAAGCAGGCCGATCATCTCGCTGTTTTCCTGATCTGCGCCGAAGAGATATCCATCCCATGCCCAACGTCCGAACAGGAACATGGACGCCCAGTTGCCGTCTCGCACATCGCCTCTCGCACTGTTTTCTGTGGTAACATTCATATCAATGGAAAGATAAGGATAATCGTTAGTTTCCCGCATCTGGCGCTGTTTTGTCTCTACACATTCCAGTAATTCGCTGTACAATTCTTTTGCCCAGGTAATCTCTGCGGTATATTTCTCATCCGGAGTCTGTTCATTCAGACGTTCGCACAAGTACTGGTAAGTGGTAAGACCTGCCAATGCAGACCAGTTGTCAATCAGCCAGTATCCGTTGGAGTCGATGGCATTTGTCTTTTTGATAATGCCGCCGGCATCCATATCTCTGTCAGTATCCACGTTATGGGTATTTGTTTTAATTGTTTCAAACTGTGATTCAATAAATGCAATATCATCGGTTTTCTGAAGGTATACTGCATAAGGCCAGCTGTATTTCCACTTGGCGTCATCATACTGCAGCTGCGCCGGCAAGGTTGCCAGATATTCTTTTGCATAGGTGAAATCTCCCATAGTCAAAAGGGTAGCCACAATACCGATGGTGTCATGGTCAAACATCTCATCGTATCCATTTTCTCCTACATGGAGCTGCTTCTCTCCGTCCACATCGTCCCGGATAATCAGGGTATAGATATATCCTGCTTTATAAGCATTGATCAAGTCTTCATTGGGCAGGCTTGCAATTGTACTTAAAGGTGCAAGACGGTTATTCCAGTATTCCTTCATTGCTGCATAGTTATCGTCAAATCCGCCCTGGGCTGCAATTGCTTCTGCTGCCGGATAATCATAGTCTCCGCCGAATCTGTCTGCGCCGATGGCATAGTCTCTCACTACTGTCGCCCCTGCTGCCACTGTCTTTGCCGTTTTTGCAGCATCATTTAATGCAACCAACTGACCGGAAACGCCCGGAAGCCTCTGATCTGTTTCTGTGTTGTTTGTTACAGTCATTCTGGAATATGCAATTTCAAAATCCTGTTCGTTGATGGTATGTTTGTTTGCGAAGTTTTCAACTTTATAATCCATGCCGTCTTTGGAATATTCACTGATAAAGCACGGCAGATATCCTTCTGCATTGTACCACTTCACTTTTCCCGGAATATCCATTACTCCGAAGGTAACCATCGTATTCCCATTGTCCCTTAACTGGTAGCTGCCGTCCAGGTAAGCGATAGGCGCGTGCTTGTCTCCCTCCCAGCCAAAGGAAGATGTCAGACCTCTGTTGGATTCAAACATATACTTGCCGTCTAACTTTGATTTAAGACAGCTCTCATAAGCCTGATTCAAGAACAAATATGCCACATAGCATTCGCTGTTTGTTGCCTGTCCGCCGTTTATTACAGACTCTGCATACGCAATTTCCGATTCTAACTGATTTACATAAAATTCTTCATAATCTCCTAAATTTAAATCTTTAGCCTGCCGAAGAACTTCTTCCAGCTGTGTTTTATAGTCATTCAAGGTCTGATTCTTAGACAGGGTTGCCGCCTGAAGGTTGAAGTTTCCGTCTGGATTGCTCTTCTTTTTAATCTTTCCTGTGACGGTCAGGCCTTTTCCTTCTGCAATCGACACTTGATAAATCTTGTTTATCACATTGCCGCCTGCCTGAAGTTCTTTATTTTCATAAATGGGTTTGCTTTCGCCGTCCAGATTAATATATATCTCTGCATCTGCATTCCAAACGCCCGATACAAAGACCAACTCACGATCATAATCTGCCGGAGCAATTGTCATTTTATAACCAGCGTCTTCTGCAATAGGCTTATTCACTGAATCTTGGTCTCCACTTTTATAGATAAATACAGCTCCGCTGCGAATGTCTTTTTTTGCATTGTCTGGAGAAACTCCGTCCGACCAGGAATACTTAATAGGTGCATCATTCATTGTAGCTACTTTATCCTGGCTCAGCTTTTCATATGTAATCTTTGGTTCTACCCCCGCTTTTCGCGCAATAGTCCCGTCTTCCCCTTCAAAATGCATCCAATCCTCATCACCCATTTCTGTTAAATTCATTGTTGGCTGGGTGCTGACCTCTTTCACCTTCACTGAAATCGGAGAAGGCTCTGCACTTTTTAATGTAATTCCGCCAAGAGACATATTTCCGTCTTTATGGGTTTTTTCCGTAAATGTCGCCGTTACTTCCACAGAATTATGCTCACGGATCACCAGCGTATATTTTCTCACCTGCGCTTCTCCCTCAGCCTTTAACTCTGTGGTATAAACCGGCTCTGTCTCTCCGTTTACGCAGATTCGGAAGGTTGTAGTCGCCTGCCAAATTCCTGAAACAAAGGTCAGCATTCTGGTTTCTTCTGCCGCCGGAAGAGATATCTTATAGGTATTTCCCTCAATGGGCTGTCCTACAGAAGAATCGTCTCCCTTTTTGTACATAAATGCTCCAGAGTGGGACAACGATGTCTGTGATTCTTTCACAGTTCCGTCTATCCAGGTATACTTCATCGGGGAATCATTCACCAACTGAATATCCTCTCCGGTTAGATTCTCAAACTTTATGGTTTCCGAAACATCTTTTTTCCTGTTAATTTCTGAACCTGCAATGTGTACCCAATCCAGAGTTCCCTCCTCTGTCAGATTCAGTTCATCTCCTTCTGTCACTTTTTCAATTACTGCTACCAGCGGATTCAGGCCGCCTGATTCATCATCTGCTTTCGGCGCCGCAAATGCAGGCATGATTCCGCCTGCAGCCATTGAAACACTTAGCAGAATGCTTAACAGCATTTTTGTCGATTTCCTGCTCTTCATCATTTCTCCTCCTTTTGTCTGATTTTTTAGCTGGTACTGTCTCTTGTACATGATTAATTATAGCGAGCAGGGAATTTTCATTACATAATATACTTTTACTTTTTCTTATGTTATTTTGCCTTCTTTTTTAAAAATCAAGTGAAATATTGTAGATATTTTTACCATTTTCTTTCATATAATGGTGAGATAATTCAGCAGAATATACAAAACAGATTTTAGCCATAGAAAGTTCTTTTCCCTTTTCACGGAATCAAATTTTTCGATTTCTGCAAAAACTGCCGAGCCGTTCTTACAGCTTTCTTGTCATAAACATATTGATTTTTGTTTTTATATGTGCTACGTTATTTTTATTTTGATTTTTCTTATCTTCAAGAACTTTCCATATTGGACATGTATTTAAGAAAAAGCATTATTTCCATGGCACTTGATATTGAACACACATTGAAAACACAGTTATTATATGACTTAAGTCAAAATGAAGCAGATGATGGATATCATATTGCAAAACTATATCTTACGGCAGACTATAGACGCTTAAAGTCGCTCCATGACAAAGTGGGAACATCAGCTGCCAGTGATTTAATTCAAAAGAAACTTAATGATGACGATAATTACGCCTTATGGGAAATTGTAGAAATTTTATCATTTGGAGAATTTATAGACTTATACCAACTTTATTATTCAACCTATCATTCTAACCGTAACAATTTCAGCAGTTACTTATGGTCAATTAAATTTCTGCGAAATGCTGCAGCCCATAATAATTGCCTGCTGAACAGCCTGAAAGCCCCCTATCATGTTACAATACATAAAACAAAAGAAATACAGTTTGAAATTTCAAAGATAAAAACCATTTCACAAAATGCCAAAGATAAATGGATGACAAATCCTGTAATTCATGATTTCGTTATTTTGGTTTTTGTTTTTGTCAAACTGATTAAAAGCACTGGAATCAAACAATCAGGAATTAATAACTTACACTGGCTTTTTAATGAACGTATGCTAAAACACAAAGAATATTTCTTAAAAAATAACTCCATTGTAGAAAGTTATAAATTCACTTCAAAAATTGTAAATTATTTCTGTAACAAATATCGTAAATAATTCTTGCATTTTTTTCGGTGAATGCATATAATACTATTGATGAACAAAAAAACTTTGGTTTTTTCCGCGGAGACGATGCCTGCATTGTTTCCGTATTTTTTACCCCAAAAAAGCCTTCCGGTTCCCCGAAAAGCTCTTTTTTTACTAAAAATATGTCATTTTGATCTCTTTCAAAAACAGACGTTAGTTTGATTTCCTCCATCTGCATCAGCCGCTCTAAATGCTGAAATCGTATTTTCCGCCAACTCCCGGCACTTTCTCTGCTCTGATATCTTCCCAGTTAACTTTTTTGATTTTCTCCAAAAGCGCCTCCATACTGTCTGCCTGGACGGTGGTGCGTTTTACCGTTTTGTTATTCTTAGAATAGATATCGTTACGGTTCTCTGTGCGCTTTGCGTCTCTGGCTTCCTCAATCCGCTCTTTCTGCTTGGCGCTTGATTTCTCCAGTTCTGCAAAAAAACTGGTGGAGCCATCGTCACGGAATTCAATTCCTATTCTGGTGATCTCCGTATCTTTCGTTCCGGCTGCGCCCAATGCCTGCTCGTATCCAAACTTCTGGTTAATCTCTTTGGACATGCGCACAGCGCCTTCCATGTCTTTGATTTTCTCTTCCATGTATTTATCATCGGAAGCCATCTTCTCCAGTTCATCACTGGAAAAAAGAACTGAAAACTCTTTGGTTCCCTTAGACAGCATCTTTTTGGCATCGTCGCCTTTGTTCATCACCATGAAGTCCATGTCTTTGTATTTGCTTCTGAGCTGCTTCAACACATCCTGGGCCTGACGGGAAAGACCTGATTCTTTCTTCTTATCCACATACCCCGCCTGAGTTTTCTCTGTCTGCTGTTTTATTCTCTGATCTGCTTTGGGCGTGTTATAATAATTATTAACCTGCTGATATGCGCCTACCTGTACCATATGTTTGTCCTCCTTGAACTTAATTTGAAATCCTTTTCCGGCATAAACTGCCTTTTCTATTCTATCGGCAAATGAAGCGTGATTTATTACCTTTTATAAGTTTATTCTAATTATTTGGGGCAGTTTATTGATTTCCCAACATTTTTTGATATAATTAAATAATAAGAAAATAGTCCAAAGGTACGCCTATGACAAATAACTCTAAAAGGAGAAAATGCCATGATTATTCAACATAATCTAGCCAGCATGGGAGCTTTCCGCCAATCAAAGATTACCACTTCCCGCAAAGCTAAAACATCCGAACGTTTCGCCAGCGGCTATCGCATCAACCGTGCGGCAGACGATGCGGCCGGGCTTTCTATCTCACAGAAAATGCGTGCGCAGATCCGCGGCTTATCTCAGGCAAATGAGAATATACAAGACGGCGTGAATTTTGTAAAAGTCGGTGAAAGCGGAATGCAGGAGGTGCACGAAATTCTCCAACGGATTCGCGAATTGTCGGTTCAGGCCGCAAGTGATACCAATACAGCGGGAGACCGGACTGCAATTCAACGGGAAATTGATGCTCTCTCTGTAGAAATTAACAAAATCGCATATGGCACCTCTTTCAACGGACACCATATGCTCTGTGGAGAAACCGCCGGCAGCGTTGGCGGAGGCGCTGGCGGCGGGAACTCCGGGTTAGACAACATCATTTCTGATTCACTCTCAAACCGCACCACTTACGGCGGTTCTGGAGATGACTATATGAACAGCGCCATCCATAACCCCGATGGCACCATTGTTTTCTGCGGAAGCACGAACAGCACTGATCAGGATTTGGATGGATGCAATACCGCGGCAGGGCAGCGCAGCGGATGGATCACCAAGGTGGGGACGGACGGGGAGGTTCTTTGGACGACAACGGTAGGCAAGGCCGGAACAGGAACCCTTTCTTCCATCACTGCCACAGCAGACGGCGGATATCTGGCAGTAGGAAACACCGGTGGGAAGCCCCTTCTGACAAAGCTGGATGCAGATGGAAATATTTCATGGACGTACCAGTTTCAATGCACCGGCACAGATAACAACGTCAACAATGCATTTCTTATGCAGGACGGCAGCGGTCATGTCTTTCTCTCCATTCAGTCATTTGACGGAAACGGCCTAAAGGATGGAAGAGGCAATCCTTTAGGCGGAGCGGCTCTGGGCGGCCGGGACGCAATCATGCTGGTGATTGACCCTGCAGTCAACCCAAATGACGACTATGATGCTTTTGAGAAAAAGGCATATCGGGTAGGCGGCGATTCCAATGAACAAATTTCCCGGCTT
Source organism: Petralouisia sp. (assembly GCF_056822245.1). Classification (NCBI taxonomy): domain Bacteria; kingdom Bacillati; phylum Bacillota; class Clostridia; order Lachnospirales; family Lachnospiraceae; genus Petralouisia; species Petralouisia sp. The sequence continues at coordinate 21,390 of NZ_JBQIOP010000040.1, forward strand.
TATCCTACATCAGACGGCGGATACATCGGCGGAAATTATACGCTCACGACAGATTTCAAACAGAGCAATAACGATGGCACCGTCATCAGGCCGCCGGCAGACATCATTGGAAGCGGCAGCCACAGTGCTTTTATCACAAAATTTGATAAAAATGGAGATGTGGAAAAGATATTGCGGTTCGGAGACAGTCCTGCCCCCGGCGTCTATCACAACAGCGGAGAAAATATCAGTCAAATTATAGAAACCGCTGCCGGAGAGTATATTGTGGTGGGAACAGCCGGAATTTCAGATACCGTCGGAACAGACGAACCCTCCACGGACGAGACAAACGGTAAGAATATCTGGGTGATGAAGCTGGACAAAAACCTGACTCCTATCTGGAGCAGATCATACGGAAGCAGCAAAGACGATACCGGCAGCTGCGTTGTTGAAACGGAAAACGGCTTTGTCATTGCCGGAAAAGTAGGCGCAATGGACAGAGACGTAACCCAAAAGCCCGGGTATTCCGGTGACAATGCATGGGTATTTATGATTGACAAGGACTCCGGTGACATTATTTGGGATGAAGTGCATGGCGGAAGCGGAAACGACTCTTTCAGCTTTATCTTTGAAGCCGGAAACGGCGATATTCTGTTAGGCGGCAACAGCAGCTCCAACAACGGGGATCTTACAGACAAAAACAAAGGAAACAGCGATGCATGGTTTCTCAAACTGGATGGACAGACAGGCGGAAACGCGCCGTCCTCAGGCGGCGGGACAGGCGGCGGTGCTCTGTCAGTCAAAAACGGCTTTATTTATCTGCAGGTGGGCGCATACAGCGGGAACTCCTTTCGAATTGATTATGCCGATATGCGTACTGCAGCCGTTTTCGGCAAAAATGCGGCTTTGAATGTGATGAGCCATAGCTCTGCGGAAGATGTAATCTCATTGTGCGATCAGGCCATCAGTTATGTTTCCAAGCAAAGAAGCCGCTACGGCAGCTATCAGAATGCCCTGGAGCATCTGTATAATGCCAATGCCATTACAGGTGAGAACGTATCAGCATCTGAAAGCAAACTTGCAGACGCCGACATGGCCGATGAGATGGTGGCGTTTTCACGCAGCCAAATTCTTGAACAGGCAAATTTGGCTGTCATGGCTCAGGCAAACATGGCAAACCAGACCGTGCTGAAGCTGGTGCAGGGTTAAGGTTCCGAATACAGAATTAAAATTGCTGTACAGGCGAAAAAGTATTCATTTGTTCTCTGCCTTAGTACTACAGCGAACGTTTTATATTGTTCGCTGTAGTCTTAGAGTGTACTTGAAAGCCTTTCATATGCGTTGAAGCCAACTAATTTGTAAGTTTTTTCTCCATGACTTCATAAACCAGCTTTACATCATTTTCTAACTCATAAATTCCATGCCCCACTGTTTTATAACCTCTGTGTTCATATAAAAACACTGCCGAAAGTGAAGCGTCTAAAACAGCCACATCATATTTTTTTGAAATTTCAGTTTCCAGATAATCCATAATATACGATCCGAAGCCCTGCTTCTGATAAATAGGCAGCACATATACCCCTGTAATGTGATTATCTTCAAAGCAGCCTGTTCCTACAATCACACTATTCTCGACTAAAACCCCCATCTTCCCAGATGCTATACCATCTAAAATATGTTCTTTACTATGATGTTGGCAAAAGAAATCCACTACCCCTTTGGGATAATACTTTGCATATATCGTTTTAATCGTTGTATGTAAAACATTGTAAATTGCATTCACCATGTCAGAAGTCGCTGTTACATATTCCATATTTTCTCTCCATAATCCTTGCGTTTCAAAAGTCACACAATCAAAATATTCTATTTTCCCCAATTTCTTTTTTAATAAGTCCGCCAACTTGCTGTAGCCGCTCAAAATAATTGTCAAAAACATTCCAAAAATCTTTCCCGAATGCAGAGCAAAAAGTAACTATATATCTTTTTGTTTACTAAACACCGATTTTCTCCTTATTCATCCACATTACACGGTGCTATCACCATGTCTTTTATATCGCTGAAGGAATTTTTAACAAACATTCTATTCACATATATTAATTTAGCCAGCATATATTGTATTAGGCGGTTTCATTCATTTTATAGATACCCCCGTTTCTTTAATTCTTCAATCAAACGAGGCTGAATGTAGGGGTATGTCCATCTCTCTGGAAATTTATCTGTTATTATGATTTTTTCAATTTCGCTATGTAACTCTGTCTCAAAACATTTGATATCAGCAAAGAAGAACATTCCAAAAGATTCTTTTTTATGATTCAAATTATCAGGTGTTGTAACGGAATATATACAAATGGGTTCTATATCAAATTTCAAAGCCCCTGTTTCCTCATATAACTCCCTTTTTGCTGTTTCCATTATATTTTCCCCATTTTCCCGATGACCTCCGGGCACTTCCCAACTATCTCTGTCCCTGTGTTTACAAAATACATATTTATTTTGAGTTTTAGCAAAAATCACTGCAAATTTAAGCAGTTCATCCGCTATATTTTCATAAAACTTAACCTCTGTCATTTCAATCATTCCACCTTACAATCTTCGATTTTATTAAAAACCTGTTTCTCAGTAATTTACTCACTTAACAAATCAGGATTTATTGTTCTAAGCATAGCATATTTTTATACAATTTGCTATAAAAAATCAGGGCACAGCTGTTGCCACGGCATGTTCTATTCTGATAGATTCAGGCCGCGGAGGATTGCAGTAATTAGCTTATGCTTGACCTCTTTCGGACTTGGATATACCATCGGAAACAATAAATCACAAAAATAGCCGCCCTGTCTGGTAAACTAAGCGGCAATTTTTGTTTCACTTATATACTAGCTACCATCTATCGGCAGCACCTTTTCTATAATCATATTAATACTATACCATGGATATGTCAAAGAATTTTCCATAATGAACTGCTATATTTCATAAAATTTTCTCTTTACGGCACCATTTTGACACCGCTTTCCACTTTTTCATTGTTGCAAAGTTTCAAAAAAGGGCTTCCCGATTTCTCGGAAAGCCCCATAAAATCTAACTCTTTACTGATTATTCAACAATCGTAGCCACACGGCCAGATCCAACTGTTCTACCACCCTCACGGATAGCAAATGTAAGACCCTGCTCCATAGCGATGGGATGAATCAATTCGATGCTCATCTCTACGTTATCACCAGGCATGCACATTTCTGTACCTTCCGGCAGGTTGCAAACGCCTGTTACGTCAGTTGTTCTGAAATAGAACTGAGGTCTGTAGTTGTTGAAGAACGGAGTATGACGTCCACCTTCATCTTTTGTCAAAACGTAAACCTGAGCGGTAAACTTTGTATGGCATGTTACTGTACCGGGTTTTGCAAGAACCTGTCCTCTTTCGATTTCAGTTCTCTGAATACCACGAAGCAGCGCGCCGATGTTGTCACCAGCCTGAGCCTCGTCTAACAGTTTACGGAACATTTCGATACCGGTTACAACCGTTTTCTTGGTCTCTTCTTTGATACCAACGATTTCAACTTCTTCGTTTACATGCAGAACACCACGCTCTACTCTACCGGTAGCAACGGTTCCACGTCCTGTAATTGTGAAGATATCCTCAATAGGCATCAGGAACGGCTGATCTGTTGCACGCTGAGGATCTGGAATATGCTCGTCAACTGCTGCCATCAGTTCCATAACCTTGTCGCCCCATTCTCCGCTTGGATCTTCCAGAGCTTTCAAAGCAGAACCTTTGATAATTGGGCAGTCTGTGAATTCATACTCTTCCAGAATTTCAGTAATTTCCATTTCTACTAATTCAAGCAGCTCTTCGTCGTCAACCATGTCACATTTGTTCATGAATACAACGATGTAAGGTACGCCTACCTGACGGGACAGAAGGATATGCTCTTTGGTCTGAGCCATAACTCCGTCTGTAGCAGCTACTACAAGGATAGCGCCGTCCATCTGAGCAGCGCCAGTGATCATGTTCTTTACATAGTCAGCATGGCCCGGGCAGTCAACGTGTGCGTAATGTCTGTTGTCTGTCTCATACTCAACGTGAGCGGTAGAGATGGTGATACCTCTTTCTCTTTCTTCCGGAGCTTTGTCGATGTTCTCGAAATCAGTAGCTTCGTTTCCAGCAACTCTTTCAGATAATACTTTGGTAATTGCTGCTGTTAAAGTGGTCTTGCCATGGTCAACGTGACCAATGGTTCCGATATTGCAATGTGGTTTGTTTCTTTCAAATTTAGCTTTAGCCATTTTGTAACGTCCTCCTTAATTTTCTGCCCTCCTGGGCTGTCTTATTAGATGCAGCCATTCCCGCACTGATACGGAAATGATTGTTGGATACGGCCATTTCCGCCCAACTGCAGAAATGGTTGCTTTAGAATCAGCTACCTATGATTATATTCGATAATCATTGGATTTTCAAGTGTTTTCTGCACTTTCCTAGCCTTTGGCAGTAATAACTTTTTCCTGAACATTTTTCGGAACCTGCTCATATTTTTCAAAGAACATGGAGTAGTTTCCGCGTCCCTGTGTTCTGGAACGTAAATCTGTGGAATAACCGAACATTTCTGCAAGAGGCACGAACGCCCGCACAATCTTGCCGCCGCCCAGGTCATCCATACCTTCGATACGTCCGCGGCGGGAATTGATGTCACCGATAACATCTCCCATATATTCTTCCGGCATAGTTACTTCCACCTTCATAATCGGCTCTAACAATACCGGAGTTGCCTTCTTCATTGCTTCCTTGAATGCCATGGAACCTGCAATGTGGAAAGCCATTTCGGAAGAGTCTACTTCATGGTAGGAACCGTCATACACGGTAGCGTGAACGCCCACAACCGGGAAGCCTGCCAGAATACCGGCTTTGGTAGCTTCCTCAATACCTTCCCCGACTGCCGGGATGTATTCCTTGGGAATCGCACCGCCCACAACCTCGGAATCAAATTTGAACAGCTCTTCGCCGTTGGCATCCATCGGCTCAAATCTGACTTTACAATGTCCATACTGTCCGCGTCCTCCGGACTGTTTTGCATATTTATATTCCTGATCAATGGGTTTGGTAAATGTCTCTTTATAAGCAACCTGAGGCGCGCCTACGTTTGCTTCCACTTTGAATTCACGGAGCAGACGGTCTACAATAATTTCCAGATGGAGCTCGCCCATGCCGGCAATAATTGTCTGTCCTGTCTCTGCATTGGTATGCGCACGGAAGGTCGGGTCTTCTTCTGCAAGTTTTGCAAGAGCTTCACCCATTTTGCCCTGACCTGCTTTTGTCTTTGGCTCAATTGCAAGCTCAATAACCGGTTCCGGGAACTCCATGGACTCCAGAATTACCGGGTGCTGTTCATCACAAATGGTATCTCCTGTTGCGGTAAACTTAAATCCTACTGCTGCCGCAATATCTCCGGAGTAAACTTTATCCAGCTCCGCTCTCTTGTTGGCATGCATCTGAAGGATACGTCCCACACGCTCTTTTTTATCTTTGGTTGCGTTCAGTACATAGGAACCAGAGTTCATAGTACCGGAATATACACGGAAGAATGCCAGTTTCCCAACGAATGGGTCTGTCATAATCTTAAATGCCAGCGCTGAGAACGGTTCTTCGTCAGAAGAATGTCTCTCCACTTCATTGCCTTCCATGTCTGTTCCCTTAATAGCAGGGATATCTACCGGAGACGGCATATATTCGATGACTGCATCCAGCAGTTTCTGAACGCCCTTATTCCGGTAAGCAGTACCGCAGCATACAGGAACAGCCGCACACTCGCAGGTTCCTTTTCTTAAAGCAGCTTTCATGGCTTCCACAGACGGTTCTTCCCCTTCCAGGTACTCCATCATCAAATCGTCATCCAGTTCGCATACTTTCTCTACCAGCTCTGTACGATACAGCTCTGCATCGTCCTTCATGTCGTCCGGAATTTCAACAATCGAAATATCGTCGCCTTTATCATCATTGTAGATGTAAGCTTTCATTTCAAACAAGTCAATGATTCCCTTGAAATCATCTTCCTTGCCAATGGGCAGCTGAACGCAAATTGCATTCTTGCCCAAACGTTTCTTAATCTGCTCCACTGCACCGTAAAAATCCGCACCCAGAATGTCCATTTTATTGATAAATGCCATTCTCGGTACGTTATAGGTGTCGGCCTGACGCCATACGTTTTCAGACTGAGGCTCTACCCCGCCTTTTGCACAGAAAACGCCTACGGCGCCATCCAATACACGGAGTGAACGTTCCACTTCAACAGTAAAGTCAACGTGTCCCGGAGTATCAATAATATTGATACGGTGCTCTAACGCACCCTCTTTGGGTTTGCAGTTTTCCTGCAATGTCCAGTGACATGTTGTAGCGGCTGAAGTGATGGTAATTCCTCTCTCCTGCTCCTGCTCCATCCAGTCCATGGTCGCAGTGCCTTCATGAGTATCACCAATCTTATAGTTAACACCGGTATAGTAAAGAATACGCTCTGTCGTGGTGGTCTTACCTGCATCGATATGAGCCATAATACCAATGTTTCTGGTTCTCTCTAATGGATATTCTCTTCCAGCCAAGGTTTTTTCCTCCTAAAAATGTTAAAAACGATAATGCGCAAAAGCCTTGTTTGCCTCTGCCATCTTATGCATATCTTCTTTCTTCTTTACAGATGCGCCTGTATTGTTGGCTGCATCCATAATTTCATTTGCCAGTCTCTCTTCCATGGTCTTTTCGCCTCTTTTACGTGAAAAAAGGGTGAGCCAGCGGAGAGCCAAAGCCTGACGCCTGTCAGGTCTTACCTCGATAGGCACCTGATAGGTCGCTCCTCCGATACGTCTTGCCTTCACTTCCAGTACGGGCATGATATTGTTCATAGCCTCTTCAAATACCTCGATTGCCGGCTTATCGGTCTTTTCTGCAACTCTGTTAAATGCTCCGTATACAATTTTCTGAGCTACGCCTTTCTTACCATCTAACATAATATTATTGATAAGTTTGGTAACCACTTTATTATTGTACAGCGGATCTGCTAAAACGTCTCTCTTCTGAGTATGTCCTTTACGTGGCACGTCGCTTCCCTCCTTAATCATTTTCTGATCTTTTCGATTAATTCAACGGTACTCACTGTTTCTGTGTTCGTGCGGAAAATCTTTATCTATAGAAAGCCCCGAGCTTTCTGCACTATGCGTCAAAAAGAATGTACGCTGTCGCGCTTTCCAACACTAACCATTTCGTGATACTATTGTCTGCCAATTATTTTTTAGCGTCTTTCGGCCTCTTTGCACCATATTTGGAACGTGCCTGCCGTCTGTTTGCTACGCCTGCGGTATCCAATGTTCCGCGGATGATATGGTATCTGGTACCAGGCAAGTCTTTTACCCTTCCGCCTCTGATCAGAACAACGCTGTGCTCCTGCAGATTGTGTCCTTCTCCCGGAATATAGCTTGTTACCTCAATTCCGTTGGAGAGACGTACTCTGGCGATTTTACGAAGAGCAGAGTTAGGTTTCTTAGGAGTTGCAGTCTTAACTGCAGTACAAACACCTCTCTTCTGGGGTGCAGAAGTATTGGTCGGGCGTTTCCTCAAGGAATTGTATCCTTTCTGCAAAGCCGGTGCTGTAGATTTCTTCTCAGATGTCTGTCTTCCCTTTCTTACTAACTGGTTAAATGTTGGCATTCTTTTCACCTCCTGTAAAAATTCAAAATATAAGTGCATGATCCCATGCACACTATGACATTATATAAAGATAAAATCGCCGTGTCAAGGACTTTTTCTAATTTTCCCCAAATTTTAGCTTCTTATTCACAATTCTGTCAGAATCTTCCGGTAAACCCGTTTTCTGCCGGTTTAAAAAGGAGCCGCCATAAGCTGACAGCTCCCGAAACACCGCCCGCCGGGAAATCAGCCAGCAACCAATGCTGATGGATTCCCGGCGGGCGCAGCGCGTTATATTCTATTCTGTTTCCAGTACTGCCTCATCTTCCAAAGATTCTCCGAATTCCTTTTCAAAGGCTTCCAATTCTTCCTCCAGCTCTTCGTCCAGTTCTTCGTCCTCTCCCGGATTATAACTGAAATCCAGCATTTCTTCTTCAAAGAAAATATCATCCATTTCATTTGCGTCTGTGGAGAGCTTAATGTCACGGTAACGTTTCATACCGGTTCCGGCAGGAATCAGTTTACCGATAATTACATTTTCTTTCAGGCCGATCAGCGGGTCAACCTTGCCCTTAATGGCTGCCTCTGTCAGTACCTTGGTGGTTTCCTGGAAGGACGCCGCAGACAGGAAAGAATTGGTGGCCAGGGACGCCTTGGTAATACCCAGCATTACCTGTTTGCCCTCTGCAGGCTCTTTGCCTTCTTCTTCCAGTCTTTCATTGGTGTCTTCATATTCCAGAATATCCACTAACGTTCCCGGCAGGAACTCAGAATCTCCGTTATTCTCAATACGGATTTTCTTTAACATCTGACGCACAATCACTTCGATATGCTTGTCATTGATTTCCACACCCTGCAGACGGTATACACGCTGCACTTCCTGAATCATATAATCCTGAACGGCGCGGACGCCTTTGATTTTCAGAATGTCGTGGGGGTTCACACTACCTTCTGTCAGTTCGTCGCCGGCCTCTAACACTGCTCCGTCCATAATCTTGATTCTGGAGCCATACGGAATCAGGTATGCCTTGGTTTCTCCGGTTTCATCGTTGGTCACGATAATTTCACGCTTTTTCTTCGTATCCTTAATGGTGGCAACTCCGGCAAATTCTGTGATAATCGCAAGTCCCTTGGGCTTACGCGCCTCAAACAGCTCCTCCACACGGGGAAGACCCTGCGTGATGTCGTTTCCGGCAACGCCGCCGGTATGGAAGGTACGCATGGTAAGCTGTGTACCCGGCTCGCCGATGGACTGCGCCGCAATAATTCCTACGGACTCTCCCACCTGCACTGCCTGGCCTGTGGCCATATTGGCGCCGTAGCATTTCGCGCAGATGCCGTTATGGGAACGGCAGGTAAGGACTGTACGGATTTTCACTTTGTCCAGAGGTTCTCCCTGCTTATTCACGCCTTTGCTCATCACAAGGGCTGCCCGCTTGGGCGTCACCATATGGTTTGCCTTCACTAAGACATTGCCCTCCGCATCGCAAATATCTTCACATACAAACCTTCCGGTAATACGCTCCTGAAGGCTCTCGATCTCTTCTTTTCCGTCCATAAACGCCTTCACAGACATGCCCGGCGCTTCTTTTCCTTCGCAGCAGTCAATATCCCGGATAATCAACTCCTGGGATACGTCTACCAAACGTCTGGTCAGATATCCGGAGTCTGCCGTACGCAGCGCCGTATCGGACAGACCTTTCCGTGCACCGTGGGCAGACATAAAATATTCCAAAACGTCTAATCCCTCACGGAAATTAGATTTGATGGGCAGCTCAATGGTACGTCCTGTGGTATCTGCCATCAGTCCGCGCATTCCCGCCAGCTGTTTAATCTGTTTGTCAGAACCGCGGGCTCCGGAATCCGCCATCATATAAATATTATTGTATTTATCCAGACCGTCCAACAGCTCTTTGGTCAGAATATCGTCTGTTTCTTTCCAGGTTTCAACAACCTCTTTGTAACGCTCTTCTTCAGTAATCAGACCGCGTTTATAGTTCCTGGTAATCTTATCCACCGTATCCTGGGCATTTTTAATCAGCGCAGGCTTCTTCTCCGGCACTGTCATATCAGAAATGGAAACGGTCATGGCCGCCCTGGTGGAGTATTTATATCCCATGGACTTAATATCATCCAGCACTTCCGCCGTTATGGTGGCTCCGTGAATGTTGATTACTTTTTCCAAAATCTGCTTTAAGCCTTTTTTGCCCACATGGAAATCAATTTCCAGTTTCAGGATGTTTTCCGGATTGCTTCTGTCCACGAATCCCAAATCCTGGGGAAGTATCTCATTGAAAATAAAACGTCCCAGGGTGGATCCCACATTGCCGGTTACTTCTTCTCCTCCCGGCATTGTCTTTGCCACACGTACAGTAATTCTGGAATGCAGCGTCAAGGCATCATTCTCATAAGCCAGAATTGCCTCGTTTACATTCTTGAAAAATTTCCCTTCGCCTTTTGCCCCCGGCCGTTCCTGGGTCAGATAATAAATTCCCAGCACCATATCCTGAGAAGGCACTGCCACCGGCCCGCCGTCGGAAGGCTTCAGCAGGTTATTGGGCGACAGCAGCAAAAACCGGCACTCAGACTGGGCTTCCACAGACAGCGGAAGGTGAACCGCCATCTGGTCTCCGTCAAAGTCTGCGTTAAACGCGGTACATACCAGAGGATGCAGCTTAATAGCCTTGCCCTCTACCAGAATCGGCTCAAATGCCTGAATTCCAAGTCTGTGCAGCGTGGGAGCACGGTTTAACATTACCGGATGCTCCTTGATTACTTCTTCCAAAACGTCCCAGACTTCTGACTGGAGACGCTCTACCATCTTCTTTGCGCTCTTAATGTTATGGGCTGTTCCATTGCATACCAGTTCCTTCATCACAAAAGGCTTGAACAGCTCAATTGCCATTTCTTTTGGCAGCCCGCACTGATAAATTTTCAGTTCCGGCCCTACCACAATAACGGAACGTCCGGAATAATCCACACGTTTTCCCAGAAGGTTCTGACGGAACCGTCCGGACTTACCTTTTAACATATCAGACAAAGATTTCAGCGCGCGGTTTCCGGGCCCGGTTACCGGACGGCCCCTTCTGCCGTTATCAATCAGCGCGTCCACCGCTTCCTGCAGCATACGCTTTTCATTTCTTACAATAATATCCGGTGCGCCCAGCTCCAACAGCCTTCTCAGACGGTTGTTCCGGTTGATAATCCGGCGGTACAAATCATTTAAGTCAGAAGTTGCGAAACGTCCGCCGTCCAACTGTACCATCGGACGCAGATCCGGCGGTATTACCGGAATCACATCCATAATCATCCAGTCCGGACGGTTGCCGGAACCCCGGAAGGCCTCCACAACCTCCAGGCGTTTGATAATTCTGGCACGCTTCTGTCCCGTTGCATCCTTCAAAGCCGCCTTCAGCTCCATGGCGTCTTTTTCCAGATCAATGGCTTCCAACAGCTCCTTAATGGACTCTGCACCCATGCCTACTCTGAAATCGCTGCCATACTTTTCTCTGGCTTCCTGGTATTCTGCTTCTGACAAAACCTGCTTATACTGCAAGTCACTGCTTCCTTTATCCAACACGATATAAGAGGCAAAATACAGTACCTTTTCCAGTGTTCTGGGCGACAAATCCAGGATCAGTCCCATTCTGCTTGGGATTCCCTTGAAATACCAGATATGGGAAACAGGGGCAGCCAGCTCAATATGTCCCATCCGTTCCCTGCGGACGCTTGCCTTGGTAATTTCCACGCCGCACCGGTCGCAGACTACGCCTTTATAGCGGATTTTCTTATATTTGCCGCAGTGGCATTCCCAGTCCTTGCTGGGCCCGAAAATCTTTTCACAGAACAGGCCGTCCTTCTCCGGTTTCAGGGTTCTATAGTTAATGGTTTCCGGCTTTTTTACCTCTCCCCGGGACCACTCTCTGATTTTTTCAGGTGATGCCAGACCAATTTTAATTGCATCAAAGGTAATTGGCTGGTATTTTTCTTTGTTCATTGTTTCCGGCATGTGACTCTCCCTTCCTTTTCCTGCAGGATCTTTGACTATTCATCCAGAACATCGTCAAAATCGGCGAAATCGTCCTCTAATTCCAATGCTTCTTCTTCATCTTCTTCGATATCCACCAGTTCTTCCTCTTCCGGGCTGAATTCCTGTTTGCTGAAGCCCATTGCTCCGAAAGATTCTTCCTCTTCAAAGGCAAAATTCCGGTCGCCGGCAATAATGGAATTCAAATCTGTATTGCCGTATTCACTGGTTTCCATCAGTTCCACTTCTTCTCTGTTTTCATCCAGAACTTTCACATCCAGTCCCAAAGACTGCAGCTCCTTCAAAAGTACCTTAAAGGATTCCGGAATTCCCGGTTCAGGAATATTGTCACCCTTGATAATCGCTTCGTAAGTTTTCACACGGCCGATCACGTCGTCAGACTTCACGGTAAGGATCTCCTGCAAGGTGTAGGAGGCGCCGTACGCTTCCAGAGCCCAAACTTCCATCTCTCCGAAACGCTGGCCGCCGAACTGGGCTTTTCCGCCCAAAGGCTGCTGAGTTACCAGAGAATAGGGGCCTGTGGAACGGGCATGTATCTTATCATCCACCAGATGATGGAGCTTCAGATAATGCATGTGGCCAATCGTTACCGGACTGTCAAAATATTCACCCGTTCTGCCGTCCCGAAGCCTTACCTTGCCGTCTCTGGATAAAGGCACTCCTTTCCACACTTCCCTGTGATCCCGGTTCTCATAGAGATATTCCATCACTTCCGGAAGAAGCTCTTCTTTATATTTGCTTTCAAATTCTTCCCAGGACAGGTTCACATAGTCATTGGCCAAATCCAGGGTATCCATAATATCATCTTCTCTTGCACCGTCAAAAACCGGCGTTGCAATGTTAAATCCAAGGGCTTTTGCCGCAAGGCTCAAGTGAATCTCCAACACCTGTCCGATATTCATACGGGAAGGCACGCCCAGAGGATTCAGCACAATGTCTAAGGGGCGCCCGTTTGGAAGGAACGGCATATCCTCCACTGGAAGCACACGGGAAACCACACCCTTATTTCCATGACGTCCCGCCATTTTATCCCCTACGGAAATCTTACGTTTCTGGGCAATGTAAATGCGGACTGCCTGATTCACGCCCGGAGAAAGCTCGTCGCCGTTTTCTCTGGTAAATACCTTTGCATCTACGACGATTCCGTATTCTCCGTGGGGCACTTTCAAGGACGTATCCCTTACTTCTCTGGCTTTCTCGCCGAAAATCGCCCGAAGCAGACGCTCCTCTGCGGTAAGCTCTGTCTCTCCCTTGGGCGTTACTTTACCCACCAGAATATCTCCGGCACGGACTTCTGCGCCAATCCGGATAATTCCTCTTTCGTCCAGATCTTTCAGGGCATCGTCGCCTACGCCGGGAACATCACGGGTAATTTCTTCCGGCCCCAGTTTGGTATCCCTGGCTTCCGCCTCATATTCTTCAATGTGCACAGAGGTATATACATCCTCCTGCACCAGTCTTTCACTTAACAGAACGGCATCCTCGTAATTGTAGCCTTCCCAGGTCATAAATCCGATCAGCGGATTCTTACCCAAAGCCAGCTCTCCGTTGGAGGTGGAGGGGCCGTCGGCAATTACCTGTCCTGCCTCTACCTTGTCGCCTTTAAATACAATAGGACGCTGATTGTAGCAGTTGGACTGGTTGCTTCGGGAGAACTTGGTCAGTTTGTATACCTCCCGCTTGCCGTCCTCTGTTTTAATCGTAATCTCATTTGAAACAGAACGCTCTACCACTCCGGAATGCTTGGCAACCACGCAGACTCCAGAGTCTACGGCAGCTTTCGTCTCCATTCCAGTTCCCACCGCCGGAGCCTCTGTCGTCAAAAGCGGAACAGCCTGACGCTGCATGTTAGATCCCATCAGCGCACGGTTCGCATCGTCATTTTCCAGGAAAGGAATCAATGCCGTAGCCACAGAAAATACCATTTTCGGGGAAACGTCCATGTAATCAAACATGGTTTTTTCGTATTCCTGCGTCTCTTCCCGGTAGCGGCCGGAAACGGAATTTCTTACGAAATGCCCTTCCGCATCCAATGCTTCATTCGCCTGGGCCACATGGTAATTATCTTCCTCGTCCGCCGTCATATAGACAACTTCATCCGTAACTCTGGGGTTCTTGGGATCAGACTTGTCAATCTTACGATAAGGCGCTTCCACAAATCCATAATCATTAATTCTTGCATAAGTTGCAAGAGAGTTAATCAAACCGATGTTGGGTCCTTCAGGCGTCTCAATGGGACACATTCTTCCGTAATGGGAATAGTGCACGTCCCGCACCTCGAATCCGGCCCGGTCTCTGGACAGACCTCCCGGTCCCAATGCAGACAAACGTCTCTTATGGGTCAATTCTCCCAAAGGATTGTTCTGATCCATAAACTGAGACAGCTGGGAAGAACCGAAGAATTCTTTTACCGCAGCAGTCACCGGCTTAATATTAATCAGACTCTGGGGAGAAATCCCCTGTAAATCCTGTGTAGTCATACGTTCCCGGACTACCCTCTCCATTCTGGAAAGGCCGATACGGTACTGATTCTGCAGCAATTCTCCTACCGCGCGGATTCGGCGGTTGCCTAAATGGTCAATATCATCATCATTTCCAAGTCCGTATTCCAGATGCATATTATAATTAATGGAAGCTAAAATATCTTCCCTTGTAATATGTTTCGGAATCAAATCCGCCGCATCCCTGCGCAGCGCATTTTTAAGCTCCTCCAAAGACTCATTCTCTTCTAATATTGTCTCCAGAACCGGATAATATACAAGCTCTGTAATTCCTAATTTACGGGCTTCCTGGGCATCAATATCCACATAATTGGTCACGTCCACCATCAGATTGGACAATACCTTGATATTGCGCTCTTCTCCCTGAATCCACACGTAAGGAACGGCCGCGTTCTGGATCTTATCTGCCAGTTCCCTGGTCACTGTGGTTCCCTGTTCTGCAATAATCTCTCCGGTAGAAACATCCACCGCATCCTCTGCCAGAACCTGTCCGTGAATACGGTTCCGGAGAGACAGCTTTTTATTGAATTTATATCTGCCTACTTTTGCAAGGTCATAACGTCTGGGGTCAAAAAACATTGCATTAATCAGGCTTTCTGCACTTTCCACAGTCAGAGGCTCACCGGGACGGATCTTCTTATATAATTCCAAAAGACCTTCCTGATAATTGGTTGCAACGTCTTTGCCAAAGCTTGCGACAATCTTTGGCTCTTCTCCGAACAAATCAATGATTTCCTGATTGGTGCCGATGCCTAAGGCACGGATCAGTACGGTAACCGGAACCTTCCTGGTTCTGTCCACGCGCACATAGAAAACATCATTGGAGTCTGTTTCATATTCTAACCATGCACCACGATTGGGGATTACAGTGCAGGAATATAAAGTTTTACCCACCTTATCGTGTGCAATTCCATAATAGATACCAGGAGAACGCACCAACTGGCTTACGATTACACGTTCTGCCCCGTTGATTACGAAAGTTCCTGTTTCTGTCATAAGTGGTAAATCGCCCATGAAGATCTCATAATCCTTGACTTCTTCAACTGCCTCTTTGTTGTAGAATCTCACTCTTACTTTTAAAGGTGCGGCATAGGTTGCGTCTCGTTCTTTACATTCTTCTATCGAATATTTCACGTCTTTTTCGCATAATGTAAAATCGACGAATTCCAGACTTAACTGTCCGCTGTAATCCGCGATGGGAGAGATATCAGCAAATACTTCTTTCAACCCTTCATTGATGAACCAGTTGTAAGAATTCTTCTGAACCTCAATCAGGTTCGGCATTTCTAATACTTCCTTTTGTCGCGAGTAACTCATACGAACGCTTTTTCCTGCTTTAATCGGACGTATTCTGTTTTTCTCCATTGACGTTTCACCTCTCGTTTTCATATTTACAACAATCAATAGCTTATAAAGTACGCTTCTGCTGTCAATCTATTATTAATTATAATAAGCACACTTTATCACAATAGTGCACCCTATATGATAGCATAAAGGCGGATTTCATGTCAAGGATTATTTTGGAAAATTTTTGGAGGGGATTTTCCTAAAAAGGCAGGAGATTGGGGAAAGGGAGGATTTGGGGACGGACGGCAATTCCAGACCGGGATTCCTCTCGCCGACTGGGGCAGCGCTCCGGCGAACTAACTGCTGACTTCGACTATAGGATTTGGGGACGGACGGCAATTCCAA
>NZ_JBQIOP010000041.1:0-36951 GCF_056822245.1 Petralouisia sp.
ATGGACACCCTTGCTCTTGGCTATACACTTCCCACTATCAGGGCGTGTTACGGACTTTCACCGATTAGATTGCGCCCATACTGGGCGCACATAAAAAATGCGGGAAACCTCAATATAATCAAGGTTTCCCGCACTTTTAACCAATGCGGAAGATGGGACTTGAACCCACACGTCTATACAGACACAAGATCCTTAGTCTTGCCTGTCTGCCAATTCCAGCACTTCCGCTTTCGTATTTCTGACGACTTGTAAATGATACCAAATTCACTGGAAAATGTCAATGGCATTTTTAAAATTTATAGATATTTTTTTTCAAACTCTTCCGCTTTCATGGGTTTGTCAAAATAAAACCCCTGGATCATATGAATCTGCATCTCTTTTAAAATTTCGTACTGACGCTCATATTCCACGCCTTCCACACATACATTCATGTTCAATGCCTGAGCCAGTTCACAGACAACCCGCACAAAGGCGTATTCAAATTCATCTTTTCCAAGATCCTCAATAAAACATCTGTCAATTTTAATCACATCAATGGGCATTTCCCGAATGTGGTTCAGGGAACTGTAGCCGGTGCCGAAATCATCCAATGCCACCCTGACGCCAAGCTCCTTAATCTGACCCAGAATCTTCTTCATTCTGGCCATATCGTTAATGGCAAGGCTCTCTGTTACCTCCAAGGTCAGATTCTGGGGATTCAGCCCTGTCTGCGTCAGTGCGTCCTGCACCCGGTCTACCGTATCATTCCGCAAAAGCTGCACCACGGAAAGATTGACATTTACCTTATATTCCGGATGTCCGGAATCATTCCAGAATTTGCAGCGGCGGCATGCCTGTAACAGAACATAGTCTCCAATGGGATTAATTAACCCCAGATATTCTGCAAGTGGAATAAATTCCGCCGGTGATACCATTCCCAGATTCCCGCAGTTCCAACGGATCAGCGCCTCTGCGCCCATACAGGGGCTGTCTTCTTTTGACACATCCACAATGGGCTGATAAAACACCTCAAATTCATTGCAGGCATTGAGAATGGCGTTTCGCATATTTTTTTCCAAATCCAGCCGTTTAAAGGATTTTCCTTCCTCCTCTGCCGTATAGAATTCGCATCGATTCTTTCCCGCCCTCTTGGCCTCCAAAAGCGCCAGATCCGCCTTCTTAATCAACTCCTGCACCGTGTCGCCGTCGGTGGGAAAACGTACAATTCCCATGCTCATGGTGCAGTAATAATCCGCTCCCTTTAAAAACCAGGGTTTTTCGAACACTTTGCAGATATCGTCCAGAATCCGGTTTAAAGAAGAACCCCCGCTGTCTGACACAATGACAATAAATTCATCTCCGCCCATGCGGTAACAGCTGCTCTCTATGCCGGAAATCCTTTTCAGGCTGTTGGATATCCCCTTCAGCAAAACATCCCCGTACTGATGCCCCAGCCCGTCATTGATATGCTTAAAATCATCCAGATCCATGTACAAAAGCGCGCCTTCTTTGTTCTCCCTTCTGGCCGCGTCAACCTGTTCTTCCAAATCTTTCTCACAGCGCATCCGGTTGTACAGGCCGGTGAGAAAGTCATTGTTGGCCTGTCTCTCAATTCTCTGCTGATCCTGTTTTGTCTTTGTAATGTCATAGACGGTATACAATTCCACCATTCTCTGATCCATCCATCGGATGTGCTTCCTTTGGACATGAAACCACTTATCATCGTCCTGTATATACAATTCTCCGCTGCCGTCCGCTTCTTTGCCCTTTAATGCTCCGGACAGCGTCGTTTTCACGGCTTTTCCGTCAATTTTCCCATGAAAGAAAGCGCCGAATTTCTCATTTGCAAACAGTACCTTTTCTTCTGAAGAACACACGCAGATACCGCAGCCTACATTATTCAGAATTTCCACATTTGAGATATAACAATTCACATCCATTTCTTTCTGTTGTAACGGCTCCCTTATTTCTTCCCGTTTTCCTCCTCTTTGTTCCTTGTGTTATTTCCTTTTTGCAATGATAAATAGATTGTAAATCCCTTTTTCATCCATACTGTATTCTTTCAGTAAAGTGAATCCGTTTCTCAGCCGAAGCTGTTTTTTGATATAATTTTTTTCGTTGGAATACAGAACCATGGTTCCGCTGTCTGTCAGAAGTTCTTCTGCTTTTTCAAAAAATCTCTGATAAAACAGCGCATGCTCCTCTCGGGACGTCTTTCCCCGTTCCGGCATATTTGTGATAATTTCATCAAAAAGATACCCATGCTGAAACGTAAAAAAATCCCGATGGATATAATTCACCTGTTTTCCCGCCAGTCTGGTATTCTCCCAGGCTCCGTCGATGGCTTCTCCGAAGGTGTCAATTCCGTACATCATCCTGGCCGGACATACTCTGTCCCGTTCCAGCAGCATCGTCCCCACGCCGCAGAAAGGGTCCAGAATCTGCGCCTGCTTTGCCAGATACGGTTTGGCCAGGTATGCAATCAGCGCCGCCTGTTCCGGTCGTATGGAAGCGGCCACTGCGCGTTTTCGGTAGGCAAACCGCTGCTCCCGGAATGTATACAGCTTCACCAACGGCAAAAACGTCCCTTCCCGTCCTTCCACCAGACGGATTTCCACCTCGTAATCTGAAGGGGAATTGCACAGTCTGCGGCCGGTTTCCTGTTCCAATGCAAACCCGCATTTTTTGGCAAAATCACTGCGTTTATTCAGGGGCATCCGGCTTTGGATTCCCAGACGGAAGCGATAATTGTCACTGGCCTGATGGGCCTTGTCCAGTAATTCCAACAGGTTCGATTCAGCCAATGCTTTTGCCGCCGGCTTCGGCTCCGGTTTCAGCCTCTTTTGATTCAGCGGAAACAGCATTTCCCGGTAAGTGGGAATTTCCAGTATGGGCCTGATATGGCTGGTAACTACCCGGACTCCGCTTTTTAACACAGTCGTGTCCCCGTTTTTGACCTGTTCCGCCGTCGCCTGCTGATACTGCCTTCCGGTAGTCAGAATCACTTCATAAGTCTCGTCATATCCCTGAAATACGTGCTTTTTCAGCGGCTCTTCCCGATGCACAATGGCCCGGAGGCTTTTAAGCTCTTCCCGGATATGCTTCTCTTCTTCCGCTGCGGGCTGATAAGCTTCCAGTTCTGCCAGCCGTTCCTTCAGCCGGGGCAGATATTCTGAACAATCCAGTTTTGCCAGGGCGGACAGATAGCTGCTTTTGATAAAAAGCTTTTCTTCTTTTCCATATGCTTCATATAACGGAGCGGCAAAAACCTCCTGTCCCAGTCTGCCCAGTATCAGGGCTGCATTTCCCCGCACTTTCGGTTCCTCATGGCCCAAAAGCTCTGTAAAAATCCTGTAATCTCCCTCAAGCAGCTTCAGCAATTCTTCCCTGGCTTCCTCCTGTTTCAATTCCTGTTTCAGCGCAATCAGGTCTTTTCTCAGATTTTTTCCTGTTTTCAGGCTTTCGTATTGTTCCCTTATCATATGGCTCTCCTGTTCTGTTGAATTTTGGAACTCCCATTTCTGCTTATCCATTGTACTTGATTATCCTTTATTTGGCAATAGGGCTGTTTATTTCCCGAAAAAGAACTGCTCCGGAAAGGAATTGTCTGTACACTCCTTCCTGGGGCAGTTTTTTTCTATTTTTCTGGTTCCGTTCCATATGTATCCAGATATTTCTGCACATCTTCCTTGAAACGTGTCCAGGCATCTTCATTTTTCACGTAGTAAATTGGGCATTCCTTTCCAGTCACATCGTAATGCCGGATGACGTCCTCCACCGGAAGGTTAAATTTCCCGCAGAGCCATGCGGTCAGCTCCACCAGGGAATCATAGGTTTCCTGGGTAAACTGCCCCGTCTCATCCATGTGGCAGCACTCAATGGAAAGGGTGTCCACATTGCGGTCATTGGAGGCATAGGACATCTCCGTACTGGGAATACACTGAATCACCTCTCCCTCCAGTCCCACCACAAAATGGCTGCTTGCCTTTGTCTTTTGGGTATCCTTCAGGCTCTCAAAATAGCTTCGGTTCTGAGCCGCCGTGGTTCCCGGATTGGCTGTGTAATGAACCACAATCCCCTTCACCGCCTCGATTGCTGTCTGGGGCCTGGAATATGGATTGGGCGTCAGCAGATCCACTTTAAACTCCGGAGTCTGGGCAATCACCTTCTGCTGAAATCCCTTTTGCTCTTCTTTCTCCTTCTGAACAGTCTTGGGCGCTTCTTTTTTGGCCTGCACTTCATCCGGCGCCGAATCCTTTTGAAAAATCCTTGTAACTCCAAATACAATCAAAAATATGCCAAAGCCCACAATCGCGGCCCGCTTAGCAATCTGTATGGTCCTTCTCCGTTTTCTGCGCCTTTTTCTGGCCAGATATTTGTCTCTCCTTCTTCTTTCTTCACTGGTCACTGTACTTCTCTCCACTCTTTTTGTCTATTGTCCGCCTGTTTTCTGTTATTTATTATAACACCACTTTTCGAAAAAAAGAATTAACTTTCTTTAAATTTTTTGTAAGAAAAAAGTAAGAGTTACTGTTTTCATCTGACATACTGCTCCATAATTTTAAGTGTATCATTTAAAATCTCCTCCGTATGGGCCAGTGATAAGAACATTGCTTCAAACTGAGAAGGCGCCAGATACACGCCATGCTCCATCATATAATTGCAGTACCTGGCAAACGCTTTCGTATCGGAAGTTTTGGCGCTCTCATAATCTGTCACTTCCTGTTCTGTAAAATAAAGACATCCCAGGGAGCCTACATGGTTCACCTGCCAGGAATGCCCGGCCTTTTCAAAAATCTCCTGCATGCTCCGGTAAAACTGATCCGCTCTCTGATTCAGCTCTGTATAATATTCCGGATGTTCTTTCAATATAGTAAGCTGTGTGATGCCGGCTGCCATGGCAACCGGGTTGCCGCTTAAGGTTCCCGCCTGGTACACGCCGCCCACAGGGGATACCAGTTCCATGATTTCCCGTTTTCCGCCGTAAGCTCCCACCGGCATGCCGCCTCCGATAATTTTCCCAAAAGTGGTCAGATCCGGCGTCACTCCGAAATAGCCCTGGGCCCCGTCGATTCCTAATCGGAACCCGGTAATTACTTCATCGAAAATCAAAAGAGCTCCGTATTCCCTGCAAATGTCTTTAAGCCCTTCCAGAAAACCTGGTTTTGGGGGCACCACGCCCATATTTGCCGCCACAGGCTCCACAATAACCGCTGCAATTTCCTCTCCGCACCGTTTGAAATGCTCTGTTACCGTATCTAAATTATTATAGTCTGCAGACAGTGTATCCTGGGTACATCCGGCAGGAACTCCCAGGCTGTCCGGAACTCCTGAAGTCATGACTCCGGAGCCTGCCTTTACCAGAAGGCTGTCAGAGTGCCCATGATAGCATCCCGTAAATTTGATTATTTTATTCCTTCCGGTATACCCTCTGGCCAGACGGATGGCGCTCATCACTGCTTCTGTGCCGGAATTCACCATCCGCACCATTTCTATGGACGGAATCAGCTGACAGACCAGTTTTGCCATTTCCACTTCTATGGCGGTGGCCGCCCCAAAGCTCAGGCCCCGCCTGCATGCTTCTGTAACGCTGTCAATCACCGCTTCATTGGCATGGCCTAAAATCATAGGCCCCCAGGAACCGATATAATCCATATACTGATTGCCGTCCTCATCATAGAGACAGGCCCCTTTTGCGCTTTTGATAAATCTGGGCGTCGTTCCCACAGAACCGAATGCCCGCACCGGCGAATTAACGCCGCCCGGCATTACAGTTACCGCCTCCTGAAATAATGTTTCTGACTGATTCATCTGATGCTCCTTTCCCAAATCCCTAACTCTTTCATTCTCAATTCTATCCAATCCTGCCCTCATTCATAAATTCTGCCAGCTCCTCTGCAAAATATGTAATATAAATATCGGTGCCTGCCCGGAATGCGCTCACCGCCATCTCACACACAATGCCTGCCTCATCCACAAATCCTGCCAAAGCGGCGGCTTTTACCATGGCATACTCTCCGCTGACGGAATAGGATGCCAGTGGAAGGCTGGTTCTGTCCTTCACCTCCCGAATCAAATCGCCGTAAGCCATTGCCGGCTTCACCATCAGAATATCCGCCCCTTCTTCCACATCTAACATGGCTTCCTTTATGGCTTCCCTGCGGTTGTGGTAATCCATCTGGTAAGATTTGCGATCGCCGAAGGCCGGCGCCGAGCCTGCCGCATCCCGGAAGGGCCCGTAAAAGGACGAGGCAAATTTCACTGCATATGACATAATCGGCGTATGGCTGTATCCGTTCTGATCCAGCATCCTGCGGATTGCCGCCACGCGCCCGTCCATCATATCTGAGGGGGCCACCATATCCGCCCCCGCCTGCACCTGTGACAGCGCAGTTTTAGCCAGAAATTCCAGGGTTTTATCGTTGTCTACCTCCTGGCCGCAAAGAATGCCGCAATGGCCGTGGGAGGTATATTCACACATGCAGACATCCCCGATCAGATACAGTTCCGGAGCCGTCTCTTTTGCCTTGCGGAAGGCTTTCTGGACAATCCCATCTTCTGCATAAGCCCCGCTTCCCATTTCATCCTTATGTTCCGGAATGCCGAAAAACATCACGGAATTCACTCCGGCTTTCTGAAGCTTTGCCAGTTTTTCTTCCATCCGGTCCACGCTGTAGCGGTACTGTCCCGGCATGGATGGGATTTCTTCTTTTTTATTGCTTCCTTCCATCACAAACATGGGATATACCAAAGATGAGGGATCTATTCTGGTTTCCCGCACCATTTTACGCAAAATTCCGTTTCCCCGCAGACGGCGGGGACGATTTGATAATTCCATTTTCTTTCCTCCTGAATCTTTCTCATTTTTGGAAACAGCTTTTTGACTTTTCAGTTATTTTCTTCCTTTATCTGCTTTGTCATCTCCTCTGAAATGATTTCTCCCAGATAGTTTCCGCTTTTTTTCTGTCTTAATGCGTACTCCTGCTTCAGCTCCTCTTTGGAGCTTTTGATTTCCTCCCGGAATTCCCTGGCAGAAATCAGGCCGCAGCCCTGGCCTCTGATAATTATCTGCTCTAATCCGTCAGAGGTCACCACTGTAACCCGGTATTTTTTCACATGCTCATGGGCAAATTTTTCGATATACTGATCTGCCGTTTCCGCCTCCCGGGTAAACACCACATGAATATTGTGATAGTCCGAAATTTCTGTTTTATGCTGCTGCACCCGGTAGGCGTCAAAGACCACAATCAAATGACAGCCCCGGATTCCCTGATAATCAGAAAGAATATCCTGCAGCTTCCCTCTGGCCCCATCAATATTGTCTTTCGCCAGTTCCCGCAGATCCTCCCAGGCAAAAATCACATTGTAGCCGTCCACCAGAAGATATTCCTCTCTGCGCTCAGGGCTTCGGTAAGTGCGTGTCACGGCATGGCTCTCCCGAGACAGGGCTTTTTTCTTATGATACCCCTTCCGCCCTGCCTGTTTCTCCCTTTTGTTGGCGTTTAAGGTCTGGGACAAAATGGCCTCCACTTCCTCTTCCCCAATCCATGTTTCCTCAAAAGAGCCGCTTCTGGCTTCCGGCTGTTCCTCCGAAGGCTCTTCTTTCAGCTCCTTTTTCAGAAAAGCCGGGCTTTCCACATGCATATATTCCTTTACCTGATTCCATTTCACCACAAAACCAGCCCCATGGGCGCAAAACACAGAATCCGGAGAATGCTCCAGATCGCTCTGGGCGTCATAGCCTGTCTGCTCTATTACTTCCTGCTGATCCTGACAGGGCTCGTAGCCTTTCAGGCTGCAGGAAAGCCGTCCGGTTCCTCTGGTATAAGAAATCACTTCCCGCTGATAATCTCCCAGGGCAGCCACCGAAACGCTTCCCTCAAACACTGCCATTCCCCCCTGAATCCAGGGAGCCCCGCAGTTCCCATGCATCCGCTCTATATCGGTCATGGCCCGTCCCACCAAGGACTCCGGCACCTCTAGCCGGAAGTTATAATAGGGCTCTAATAAAACAGATTCCGCCTCCATCAGTCCCTGGCGCAGCGCCCGGTATGTGGCCTGACGAAAGTCGCCGCCCTCTGTATGCTTCAAATGGGCCCGGCCGGCCACCAATGTAATCTTCATATCCGTCAGAGGCGCGCCGGTGAGGACTCCTCTGTGCTCCCGCTCCTTTAGATGAGTGAGCACAAGCCGCTGCCAGTTTCTGTCCAGAACATCCTCGCTGCAGCAGGCGCCGAATACAAGGCCGCTGCCCCGCTCCCCGGGCTCTAACAGCAAATGAACCTCCGCATAGTGACGGAGAGGTTCATAATGCCCCACCCCTTCCACCGGATGGGCAATGGTTTCTTTATACAAAATCGATCCGGTTCCAAATTCCACCTGAATTCCAAAACGTTCTTTTACCATGCTTGCCAGGATTTCCAACTGCACCTCCCCCATAATCTGCACCTGGATCTCCTGCAGCCGCTCGTCCCATACAATGTGAAGCTCCGGCTCTTCCTCCTGCAGCTGATTCAGCTTAGAGATCACAGAGGCAGCCTGACAGCCCTCAGGCAGCAGCATCCGGTAAGTCAGCACCGGCGTCAAAAGGGGCTTAAAAGAATCCCGCTCCCATCCAAGCCCTGTGCCCGGACAGGTATCACTTAACCCGGTCACAGCGCAGACCGTGCCTGCCCAAGCTTCCTTTACCAGCTCATATTTTTCACCGGAATAAATGCGGATCTGATTGATCTTTTCCCGGGACTCAGAAACCGCCGTTTTTACCTTCAGGCTCCCGCCTGTGACTTTCAGAAACGTCAGTCGGTTTCCCTGGCTGTCTCTTGCAATCTTAAAGATTTTCGCGCCGAACTCCCGGGGATACTCCGGCGGACAGGCATACTGTTTCAGCGATTCCAGAAAGTACTCCACGCCGGTTAATTTCAGCCCGGAGCCAAAGAAACAGGGAAACACTTTTCTGTCCCTGATCAATTCCCGGATCTGCTTTTCTTCCACCCGTTCCCGTTCCAGAAAATACTCCAGGGCATGTTCCTCGCACATGGCAATATTCTCATAAAATTCCAGGGTATCCGTCCGGGAAAAATCCACACAATTTTCATCCAGTCCCGTTTTCACCTGCTTAAGCAAAACTCCGGCATCAGCGCCCGGCTGATCCATTTTATTGATAAAAAGAAACACCGGAATCCTGTATTTTCTCAGCAGCCGCCACAGCGTACGGGTATGCCCCTGCACGCCGTGGGCGCCGCTTACCACCAGAACGGCATAATCCAATACCTGCAGCGTCCGCTCCATTTCCGCAGAAAAATCCACATGCCCCGGCGTATCCATCAGCGTGATTGTCATCTGGTCATTCCAAAGTACCGCCTGCTTGGAAAAAATCGTGATTCCCCGGGCTCGTTCCAGTTCATAGGTATCCAAAAAAGCATCCCTGTTGTCTACCCTTCCCATTTGGCGGATACTGCCGTTCACATAGAGCAGCGCTTCCGACAGCGTGGTCTTGCCTGCGTCTACGTGTGCCAGTAACCCTATGGATATCTGCTGTTTTGGCTTATTTTCAGATGGCTCATCCATTGGAAGCGCTCCTTTCTCGATCATTGATTCTTATCATATCACAGAGATTTCCTGCTGACAAGTTCCTGTATTCTGTCCGGATGAAAAATAATACTGCCTGCGTGGTTGGAAATCTTCTTATCCTTTCTCCTTCAGCCTTTTCCCAATCAGCACATATGCCGCTCCTGCCAAAAGAAAAATCACGACACAATACGCCCTACCAGAAGTTTCTCCTGTACCCGGCTCCATTCCCTGGATACCAGAGATTTCCGGCTTCTCCGTTACTGGCGGGACTTCAGGCTGCTCTTCCCTGAAACTGGACGCTGCGGGTTTGGACAGGGATTCTTCTCCCGTTCCCGGCTTTTCCGGATCTTTTTCAGGAATGTCTGAATCCTCCCTTTTGAAAGAATCAACTCCTCTGATAGTCACTTTGATCTGTTTGACCGCCTCATTTCCGGCATGGTCTTTGGCTGTGACTTTCAAAAGATGTTCCCCGTCTCCGGAGATCACTGTTGAAAACTGACAGAAAAATACCCCGGGACTTGAAAATTCTTCTAAAGAAACCGCCTGCTCTTCTCCTTCATCAACCTGATAACGTACACTGACAAGCCCTCCTGTTATTCTGCTGTCTGCGCTAGTTCCCCCATCATCCACCGTAACATTCACCGTAACATCCCCAGGAAAAGTCTGAGACAACTGCCCGGCTTCGGAAGAAAAATAAATTTCCGGCGGATTACTTTCCACAAGAATTCCGGTTTTCTCCGGAATCACAAATGTTTCTTCGGAACAATTTCCTGCATTGTCTGTACAGGACATTAAAATAACTCCCTTAAAATCATCCGAAACTGTTATTTGAGCCGAAAACTGCCCGTTTTCTTCTTTTATCTGAGCCGAATCATTGAAAATTTCTGCCGGAACAGGTGAATTATTTTCCGCATCCTGAAGGGATACCAACCTGTAATCCGCCTGTTTAACACCGCTTCCCTGCTCCGTAATCGGCACTATAATTGTCATAGGTTCTCTTCCAATGACCCAATCAGGAAAATGACTGCAGTTGGTTTGATAAAATGCTTTCCCAAAAACAGGCGCGATGTCGTCCACCCATTTGGCAAAAAGCGTCACCGTCCGGAACTCAGTATTCTCCTCCACTGGCTTATCGAACTCCCATTGTTCCTCCCGGCCCTCCTCTTTGTGATACCATCCCTTAAAAGAATAGCCTGCTCTGACTGGAATTTCCGGCTCTTTCAGACAAGAACCCCAACGCAGAATCTGACTTTGGGGCGCTGGCCGGCTCCCGCCGTTTAAATCAAATTTTATATCATAGCTGTCTCTGTCATAGTATAATCTCATTGTCAGGGAACCATCAGCCGCAATTTCTCCCGTCCCTTTTCGACTAAGGTGCGCCTGATTTTCCGTAAATCCCGTATAAGTCTGGGGCGCTGCTGTTACAACTGTCCCAACAACTCCTGAGAACCATTCTGTATCAGCTATCGTATAGCCGTCTCCGGCAAGTTCCTGCCTGTAATGCTCCACCTTATATTCCGCCGTAGTTTGGGACTTCCACCCTGCATAAAGCGTTACAGACCGACTTTCTGTATTTTCTTCCACCGGTTTGTCAAATTCCCACCTGCTGTCCTCCATCCCCTCTTTCTCCTGATACCAGCCTGAAAAGAAATAACCTTCCCTTACCGGGGGTTTTGGCTCCTGCAGCATGGAACCATAAAGCAATCTCTGGCTTTCCGGCGCTGTCCCATTTCCCCCATTGAAATCAAATTTCACTTCATAGCTGTTTCTGTCGTAATACAGTCTCAATACCAATTGACCATCTGCTGTGATTGTTCCTTCGGCTTTCCGCTGAGAATGGGAAGTGTTTTCCGTAAAGCCTGTATATGATTTTGCCATGGCCCGGACGATTGTTCCAGGCTCACCCGTCAGTAATTCCGTATCTGCTCTCGAATAACTTTCCCCTGAAAGCTCCTGTTTGTAATGCTCCACAGTATAGTCAGCCTCAGGATCTTTGGTCCACTGAGCATACAAAGTGACGCTTTCTTTAAATGTATAAACACTGTCTGCAGAATACGAAACGCCAGAGCCATCCTTTTTCGTATTCCAATTTACAAAGTGATATCCGCCTGTTCTGGTAATTTCCGAAGCAACCCTGCACTCCGGAAAACCGTAAACAGTTTCATCCTCTCTGACATTGGCATACGCCTCACTCAATATGTCAGGCGGAACACTGCCGCCTCCGTTTGCATCATAGGAAAGGGTGACCCATCTCCTATAAACGCCATAATAAGAAACATCCTTGGATATCTCTTCCTCTGCTCCTGGCCACACGCTTGACCAGCCTGTGACGTTGTCTGTTTCCTGGGTCCACCCTTGTGTATCCCAACCGCTGAATTCTTTTAACGGCGGCATTTTCAATCTGCCGACTCCGGTATCCGGATTTATGTTCCGCGCCAACATCGTTTCCACCTCATTGCTTCCACCCGAACAGAAGGAAGCCACTGGCGTTTTCCCAAATATGGCATAGAGAGTGGTATCTTGGCTGATATAGGCAATTTCACTTCCAGGCTTATGCCAGACCCCAGTTCCATTCCTGTCCGTGTTCCATGCCCGAAAATACATCCCTTCACATTTTAATGAATCTCCAGGCTGCACGGTAATGGAATCCAGAATCGTATACTCCCCGGCATCTTCTACGGTTCCTTCTGCGCCGTTGCTGTCATATTTAACATGGAATTTCTTATTTAAATCAAATTCGGACAGAATAATCTGATTATTTTTTGTATCCTTCAGGATATGCCATGTTTTGCCTGAATGTCCCAAATCCTTCACTATTATCTTTTGCGCATCCGTTTCCGTCAGAGAATAGATCGCTGTTCCTTTTGCAACTACGTACCTGGAGGCTGAATCTGCATTCAGATAAATACTGATCGGATGCTGCAGGGCAGAATTAATCCGCAGAAATCTGGGAAGATCATGGACATAATCCAGATAAATGCCGTCTGTTCCCTCAGCCCCGCCGGTAAATATTTCTGTGCCGCATAACTGGAGCACGGTGTCCGGATTGGTAATATTAGAAGAACAGAAAATTGCGCCGCTTCCTTCCAATCCCAGATTTTCCGCTTTATTGGTACAGGTATTTCCAGTAAACGTTCCGCCGTTTATATAGGTTTCCGTCCCCGGATTTCCGCCGTTATAAAGACAGCCTCCCCGGTTGTTCGAAGTATTATTTAAAAATGTTCCGCTGTTGAGAAACAGCTTAGACCCATTGTTTATAATGCATCCTCCGCCCTTTCCTGTTCCGGTTTCTCCCGTTGTACGATTACTTTCAAAAACCCCTCCCTGGATTGTTAATTTCTTACATTGCAGGGCATAGATTCCCCCTCCGGCTCTCTTGGCAGAACAATTTTCTATCGTTCCGTTATTTAAAGTTACTGTACTGTATTCCGCTTTGACGGCCCCTCCTTCGACTTCCGCACTGCAGCCGGCAAAAGCGCAGTTTTCCAAACTGGCGGTTCCGTTGGAAAAAAAGACCGCTCCTCCGTCTTCTCCGCTGCAATCGTTAAAGGTGCATTCTTTAAATTCAGCGCTTCCGCGGTAGATATACATTGCCCCTCCGTCAACTCCCGCTTCGCAGCCGATAAAGGTACATTCCGTAAATTTAGAAGTTCCGTAGCAGACATACATTGCCCCGTGCTTTCCAACCCCCGATTTACAATCCGTAAAACTGCATTGGTTTAATTCCAATGTTCCGTATTCCATCCAAAGGGCAGCAGCCCCGTTTTTTGCTTCTGTGACGCAATCTTTAAAATCGCAGCCTTTCAGGCTAACCCTGGAACTCATCATCCCGAATATCAATGGCTGACTGGAAGATACCGCGCAGCCATCGAGCTTTATCTCCTGCATGGTAAGGCTCTTGCCTTCCTCCACATACAAATACCCTTCTTTCTCCCGCTGTATGGTTCCCCCGCCAAGAATTGTAATATTTCCCGAAATACTCACCTTCCCACCCAGTGTCAGGGTTATTCCCGTTGGTATGATAATTGTGCCGTCTCCGTTTAATTGTCCGGCGGTCCACCTGCTGTCTTCATCGATTTCTCCAAGGGCCGGCGAGTATGTCCCCAACGATTGCCGGACTGGCTCTGATAGCTGCGGAACGGGTTCCGATAATTTCTGAACTGGCTCTGATAGCTGCTGAACTGACTCTGATAGCTGCGGAGCTGGCTCTGCATAAATGCCTTCTGATTTAGAGCTTTCTGGTTCTGCACCCTCTGATTCAGGATCTTCCGATTCCCCTTTTGCTTCAAGCCATATGTTTTCCTGTTTTTCTCCTGCAAATACCTGATTCCTGCACAGTTCTCCAGGCAGCCATACCCCAAGTATGCTGACACAGAGAAGCCATGCTGTTATGCGCAGCCCCATGGTATTTTTTCTTCTGCAGCCTTTCCTCATGATATCCCCTTCTTCCCTTAACTGTTGTTAATTATTTTCCTATGAAAGCCCTTGGCTTCCATAGCATGGATGGCCATGCGGCCCGCCGGACGGCAGGCTGAGCATGATGGAGGTTTCCTATAATAAAAATTATAAACTTAATTCCCGTTTTTCTCAACCAAAAATTGGAAAAGCAGCAGAAAAAAGCAGCAATTCCGACACATTCCGAACTGCTGCCTTTTACCTTCTTCATTCAAAAATTTAATGTGAAACACATACTCCCATGCATCTAAAATAAATTCAAAAGAATCCTCCATCTGTTATTCCTTCAAAGATTCCTCCTGCAGCCTGTCAAATTCAGCCAGGCACTCCTCCACAGTGGCCCCGTTTAACAATTCCCGGACAATATTGCAGGTATTTCCCCACTGCTCCACTTTCATGCCGGCGTTAGAACCCAGCACATAGACGTTCTCATTTACCCTGTCGTTCAAAGGCTTTAACGCGTCAATGCAGTCCACCTGAACATTTTTGGACGGAGAAATTACTTTATTGGTTTCCGTATACACCTTAAGAGCTTCATCAGAAAGAATCACGTCCAGAACATTCATGGTATCCTCCATGTGCTCCGCCTTTGCGCTGACGCCGTATCCGGTTAAGGGCACCACCGGCATCTGTCCCCGTTTACTGGGAAATCCAATGACCTTCATCTGAAAATCCGGCTTTCCATAAGCGGTATCTGCATTTGCCGCGCCCCAGTACGCCATAACAATCGGGGTTTTCTGGGCCAGAAAATCCGGGCCTTCCCCTTCAATTGCCTCAGAGACATAGGCTTTTTCTGCATCCACATATCCTTTGTCAATCATTTCCTGCAGAAATTCAAAACCGGGCCGCATATAGTCGCTGTACTTTGCCTCTCCGCTGTTTAATGCTGCAATTTCCTCTTCTGTCGTATCCCCGTTATACAAATCTGCGTACGCCTGAGCCAGAACAAAGTTTTCCAGCCACCAGCGGTTGGCCCCCACCGGAGTTTCAATACCGTTTTCCTTGAATACCCTGCAGCATTCCAGAAATTCTTCCGGCGTATTGGGCAGTTCCAGATGATACTTGTCAAACATATCCTGGTTGACAAACAGGCCGTTCACCACAACTTCCTGAGGAATCGCTACTAATTTACCATCAACGGTATTGGCAGTTTTTACCACATCCCTCAGGTTCTTTGCGCAGTCAAGGCCGGACAAGTCTGCCAGTTTTCCTTCTTCTCCCAACGCCTGTATGGTGTCCGGATTCAGCAGATAGAAATCGTCCATATTATTCCGCGCCCGATCCAAAGCCACTTCATCATAGGTCTTTTCCTGGTAATTTTCCGCCGTATAAGTCCGGTATTCCACCGTCACGCCCAGCTGCTCCTCTGCCATTCCCACTGTCAGGTCAAATGCTGTTCTTGAAACATTCTCATTATCCGGATCTGACTTCTCCATGGGGGCAAACAGCAAAACAGAACGGATGCTGTTCTCCTGCTCCTCTGCCAGATTCCCCTCTAAAAATTTCTCCTGCCCGCAGGCCCCTGCCGCAGCGGCCATAAATCCTGCCATCAGTACAGCTCCCAGTCTGCATACTCCTCGTTTCATTCTCTATTCCTTTCTTTTTATATATTGATGCACCGTCTTTTTAAACAGTCCCATATCCACCGGTTTTGCAATATGGGCATTCATGCCCGCATCCACGGCGTCCTTCACATCTTCCGCAAACGCATTTGCAGTCATGGCAATAATCGGCACATTAGCCGCATCTTCACGTTTCAGGCCTCGGATAGCCCTTGTGGCCTCATAGCCATTCATCACCGGCATCTGAACATCCATTAAAATGGCGTCAAACTCTCCCACAGCGGCATTTTGAAAACGTTCCAATGCCGCCTGGCCGTCTCCTGTGACTTCACAGTCCGCCCCTTCCATTTCCAAAAGCTGCATCAGAATCTCTGCATTGATCTCATTGTCCTCTGCCACAAGGAAATGGCATCCTTCCAGGCTGTCCGTTTCCAGATTGTCCACGGCCTGATCCCTGTCATCGAAAACAGCATGGACTTCCAGAATTTTCTCTTTCAGCGCAGATACGAAAAACGGTTTTGCAAGAAATCCGTCAATTTCCGCCTGCACATCTTCCTTTTCCAGTTCTTCCCAGTCATACGCCGTCAAAAACAAAATCGGAACATGCGTCTCCACCACAGCCCGAATCCGTCTGGCCGTCTCTATGCCGTCCATCCCCGGCATTTTCCAGTCTAATAAAATCACATGATAAGACTCATCCTGATCCCTTGCCCGGCATACCTGTCTGATTCCTTCTTCCCCGCTCAGCGCTGTATCTGTCCGAACTCCGGTATCCTCCATCAAAGACTGAACATTTCTGCAGATATCTTCCTCATCATCCACCACCAGAATCCGGGAAACGCCCTGCTCCTTCCAGAAGTTCCGATCCACCTGCTCTTCCGGAATCCGCAGCTCCAGTTCCACGGTAAACAGGCTTCCCTTATCTATCTCACTGACAACGGTAATGGTTCCTCCCATCAGTTCCACAATATTCTTGGTAATGGCCATGCCGAGCCCCGTTCCCTGCACTTTATTGGTGGTACTGTTTTCCGCCCTGGTAAATGCATCAAAAATAGTCTCCAGATATTCCGGCGTCATGCCGTATCCGTCGTCCTCCACTTCTATCCGGATATGCTCGTACTGGCTGGAGCGCTGCTCCAAACCGATAATCCGAAACCAGATATTTCCTTCCTCCTGGGTATATTTTACTGCATTGGAAAGCAGATTAATCAAAATCTGATTAATCCTTGTTTCGTCTCCCACCAGGCGTTCATTTTTGATTCCCGTTACCGTCACCTCAAAATTCTGCCTTTTCGCCTTGGCCGCAGGTCGGATAATGGCGTCCACCGAGGACACCATATTGCTCAGGGTAAATTCACCGATGGTAAGCGCCACTTTTCCGCTTTCTATCTTGGATACGTCCAGCACATCGTTAATCAGGCTGAGCAAATGCTGACTGGAGGCAGTGATTTTCCTGGTATATTCCCGCACCTTTTCCGGATAATCCGCATCCTTTGCAAGAAGGACGGCAAATCCCACAATGGCATTCATAGGCGTTCGGATATCGTGAGACATATTCGACAGGAACATGGTCTTGGATTTACTGGCCACCTGAGCTGCCTGCAGCGCCTCCGCCAGCTGCCTGTTATGCAGCTCCCGCTCCTTCTCCCGTTCTATTGCGGCCCTGATCCGCTGTCTCTGTGTAAAAAAATACAGCGCACAGCAGATACAAAATGCAATCAGCATCACCAATACCACAATAAAAATATTCTGATTTACCGCACTGCCCTCCCGCTGTATGGACTCCACCGGAACATAGCCAATCAGATAGATGCTTCCGTCATTGACGGCCCACATATAAACCAGGGAGCGTTTTCCCTGAATGTCATGGTAAAACATCACATTCTTCCCTGCTTTGACATTTTTTGTAATCTCTTCTTTTACATCCGCTTCCAGTATTTGATTGGCGCGATAAAAATCTTCCAGGTTCACATGGCCGGCTTCCCGCTCTCCCATTCCCTTGGGTTTTAGCACAAGTCTTTCGCTCTCTGCGTCCAGAATATAGAGAGACGCCGAACTGTTGTAAAATCTGTTGGGCAGCGCTTTGTCAAAAGATTCATAAATATATTCAATATAAAGAGTCGCTGTCTGTTGGTTTTTTAAAACCACAGGAGATTTCAGGGTATAGGCCCAGGCTCCCATATAATTGATATAAGATTCAGAGATCGGCAGATCTTCTACCATCCTTCCGGCAGAAAAATCCAGTTCCTCCGGGTCAAAAGCTTCCCCTTTATTGGTAATTCCCTGAGACGCCCCCTCCGGCACCAGAGATAATTTAACCATTGTTTCACTTCCATCATAAAATTGAACCAATTTCTCCGGAGCATCCATTAATTCCAGTTCTTTTGTAATTAATTTTTGATATTCCGCTTCTTTTTCCAGGATCGCCTCCATAGTTCCGCGGATCAAGTCCAGGCTTTCGCTCAGGTTATCAATGGCCGCTGCAGACATTTCTTTTGAAATTCTTCCTGCAACATAAAATACAAATGCCCCCAAAATGCAAAAAATCAAAACGATTGACACTATCAGAGACATCCCTTTGCCTGTTTTTTGCTTTTTTTGCTTGATTTTCATTTCATGAATCACCTTTATAACTATTACTTCATTTGCATTCTCTATTGTACCTTGAAAGACAGGGTAAAGTCAAGAACTGGAAATTAAGGACAGCTTTTTCGCAATACAAAAACCCCCAAAGAAGCAAAATCGTATATTCCGCCTCTTTGGGAAGTTGGAATGCTTTTTCAGCATATCTCTTTCGAAAATTGGAATGCTTTTTCAGCATATCTTTTTTAACAATTCCCGTATATTCTCTGTCACCTCTGCCGCTTTTTTGTGGTTCTTTCCTCCGGCTGTTACTCCTACTGTGATTTCTCCGTGTTTTGCAACTCCCGGAAAATAGAAATCACATTTTTCCTGGTCGGAAGCTACATTAACCGGAATTTCTTTATGCCGGCACTCCTGAAAAATCATCTCGTTTACTTTATCGTCGCAGGTGGCTGCAAGCACAAAATCCGCGTCCTGAAGCTCCCCCGTCTGATAGTCTCGGTATTCCAGGGTCAAAAACCCTTCCTGCTCTGCCGCCTGTTTCAGCGTCTCTGATATCTCCGGCGCAGTTACCTGCACCCTGGCTCCGAATTGCAGCAGCGTCAGAACGCGCCGCGCTGCAATCTTTCCGCCGCCGAATACCTGTATCTTTTTTCCTTCCATATTAATAAAAATCGGAAAATAAGTTTCCATCTCTGTTCCCCTCCCGGTTATCTTTTCCATTTCAGATAAAGCAGCGCATTCACAATGGCTGCCGCCACATTGCTGCCGCCTTTACGTCCTTTTGCAACGATATACGGCACGGCAAGTTCAAGAATCAGCTCCTTGGACTGCACCACATTTACAAATCCTACCGGGGCCCCGATAATCAGCTCCGGTTTCAGTTTTCCCTCCTGCACCAGCTCATAAATACGGATCAGGGCTGTAGGCGCATTTCCCACTGCAAATATGGTGGGACGGTTCAAAGCCGCCGCTTTGTCCATAGAAGCCATCGCCCGGGTGGTTTTGTTTCTCTTAGCCGCCTCTGCCACATCTTCATCCGCCATAAAATTATAAATCTCAATTCCCAGGCTTTTCAGCGCCTTTTTATTGATGCCCGCCTTTGCCATCTGGGTATCCGTGACAATACAGGCTCCGTTTTCAAAGGCCTGAAATGCATGTTCCAGTACGCCTGGAGAAAATACCAGATTTTGTGCATAATCAAAATCTGCTGTGGTGTGGATCACCCGTTTCACAATGGGGGCATACTGTTCTTCTATCTTACGGCTGCCCAATTCCTCTGTAATGATCTCAAAGCTGCGCGTTTCTATCTGTTCAGGCAGCACCTGTTCCAGTTCTGTTTTCATATTACTTCTCCTGTTCCAATTCTGTTTTCTATCTCTTTTTCCCTGCCGGCTGCCCCACAGTGAAGTGCTCTCCGGCCAGCTGCAAAATACTTTCTCTTACCATTCTATTCCCTGTCTTGCAGAAATGCCAGCGTCATAGGGATGTTTTTTCTTCTGCATCACAGTAATATAATCAGCCAGGGCCGACAATTCCGGCGCAGGGTTTCTTCCGGTCATTACGATTTCCAGATTCTTCGGCTTCTCCTTCAGAAAATTCAGGAGTTCCCGGCGATCTACCATATGATGGTGATAGGCTGCAAGAATCTCATCCAAAACCAGCAGAATTCCCTGAGATTTCCTTTGACCCTCTGGGTTTGGTTCCCCGGCTGCCATATTTTGCGCCGCCTCCAGAACGTCATGCAGATATCCTTTGTAATATGCCGCCGCCTCCTGCTTCTCTTCGGGAGTCATCTGAAAAGTAAAACCAAAATGCCGGCTGCAGAGCATCAGTTCCACATCCCGGATTTCCTGCAGCGATTTTAATTCGCCGGAATTATTTTTCTTCAAAAACTGTGCAAAAAGCACTTTTCCTCCTGTTCCGGCAAAACGAACTGCCAGTCCCACTGCCGCGGTGGTCTTTCCTTTCCCTTCGCCTTCATAAATATGAATCAGGCCCTTGCCCCTCATTCTTCCACTCCCTTTTCCAAAATCTCATAGATTTTCTCCATGTCCAGATGGCGGCGCAGGGTATCTGCCAGTATATCATACTGTTTTTCCTTATATTGCTCCCGATCCAGGGTTTCTGCCGATTCCAGAACGATCCCCTTTTGTTTTGCCAGAATCTCCGTCAGGGCCTGGGCAATGCCCTCCCCGTCAAAAATCCCGTGGACATAGGTTCCGTACACATTCTCAAGATGGCAGCCGTCCCACTTCTGACACTGCCCTGCTTCCATGTGCTCCGCCTGAGTCTGCACTGACAGCTCTGTGACTCTACCGCTGTTTTCTCCTGTGCTTCTGGTGGTTCCCATATGGATCTCATACCCCTCCAGTTCCATTCCTGACAATCCGGCCAGCGTTCCTGTCAGCGTTCCAAAGGTTCCCACCACCCGGGTTCTTGTTTTTTCTTTTGTAAAAACTGTTTCCACCGGAAGCAGCCCCATCCCTCTCAGATTTCCGCCCTCTTCCACCTGCTCCGGATCTGAAAGCAGCTCTCCTAACATCTGATAGCCGCCGCAAATGCCGAAAATCAGGCAGCCTCTCTGTCTGGCCCGCAAAACAGCCGGCTCTAAGCCCTTTTCTCTGAGCCATTTTAAGTCAGCCATGGTATTCTTGGTTCCAGGAAGAATGATCATGTCCGGTTCTCCCAGTTCACCGACACTGGACACATAGGAAAGACTTACCGGTTCCATGGATTCCAGTACTGCAAAATCAGTAAAATTAGAAATTCTGGGCAGTTTTATCACGGCTATCTGAATGGGGCCTTTTTTGACCGGCCGGGAAAAACGCTCAGTGAGGCTGTCCTCTTCCTCCAAATCCACCTGCATGTAAGGGGTAACTCCCACCACAGGAATTCCTGTGATTTCCTCAATCATTGCCACTCCCGGATCAAGGATGCTTTTATCGCCCCGGAATTTATTAATAATCATTCCTTTTACATATTTTTTCTCTTCTTCTGTAAGCAGCAGCAGCGTTCCGGCCAGTTGGGCGAACACGCCTCCCCTGTCAATGTCTCCTGCCAACAGCACCGGCGCCCCGGCCATTCTGGCCATTCCCATATTCACAAGTTCATCCTGCTTTAAATTAATCTCTGCCGGAGAGCCTGCCCCTTCAATAACGATCACATCATTCTGCTTCTCCAATTGCTGATAGGATCGAAGAATATCCGGTATCAGCTTTTTTTTATAAGCGAAATATTCCCGGGCCCCCATAGTTCCAAGCACTTTCCCATTGACTATTACCTGGGAGCCTGTATCATTAGTGGGCTTTAACAAAATCGGATTCATCAGCACCGACGGCTCAATGCCTGCCGCCTCTGCCTGCATAACCTGGGCCCGGCCCATTTCCAACCCTTCCCTGGTAATAAACGAATTCAACGCCATATTCTGTGACTTAAAGGGCGCCGTCCGGTAACCGTCCTGTTTGAAAATTCTGCATAACCCTGCGGTAATCAGGCTTTTCCCCACATTGGACATGGTTCCCTGCACCATAATTGATTTTCCCATTGTTCACCTCTTCTATCTTTCATAATAAACCCCATCTTGCTCAGCCTGCCGTCCGGCGGGCCGCATGGCCATCCATACTATGGAAGCCAAGGGCTTTCATAGTATGCTGAAAACCGGAGACCTTCTTTCTGAAAGTCTCCGGTCACTATGTATCCTGATTCTATCAATCCAAATCGGAAGGCAGAATAAATTTCCCGATCAACTCATCCAGACAAATTGCCTGTGCAGACAACTGTTCACTGGTTGCAGAAGACTGCTCTGCAGTCGCAGAGTTGGACTGAACCACTTCTGAAATCTGGTTGACGCCTTCCTCTGCCTGTTTCATTGCAACCGCCTGATCTGCCGCCGTACTGCTCACTGTCTTAGAGGAAGCTGCAATCTTTCCAATTCCTTCCACAACTGTTCGGATTGCCTCAGACGCCCGTTCTGCTGCTTCATTTCCTTCCGCCACTTCTCTGATTGCGCCTTCAATCAATTCCCTGGTCTCTACGGCTGCAGTAGAACTCTGCTCTGCAAGCTGACGGATCTGATCCGCCACTACAGAGAAGCCGCGTCCTGCCTCGCCGGCTCTTGCCGCTTCAATGGAAGCATTCAGGGAAAGCAGATTCGTCTGGGATGCAATATCTTCAATTTCAGAAATAATATTGCCGATCTTCTGGGACGCTTCGTTAATACGCTCCATGGCAGCTACCATCATTTCCATTTCTGCGCGGCTGCGGTCTGCTTCATCCGCATACCTCTGCGCAAGCTGATAAGATTCCTCCGCCTTCTCAGCAGCCATCCCAATATTATCTGTAATAGTCATAATGGTTGCCTGCATTTCCTGAACTGCGCCGGCCTGCTCTGTCGCCCCTTCTGCAAGGCTCTGGGACGCCTCTGCCAGATTGGTGGAGCCAGCAGAAACCTGTGTGGACGCTTCGTCAATCGACTGCATCGTAACAACCATCTGTTTCTTCAAATCACGCATAGATTGAAGAATCTGCTTAAAGTCACCGATATATCTGCTTCTGTCTGCCGACCGGACATCGTAATTGGAATTGGCCATTTCACCAAGCAGACGCTCTTCATCTGCAATTACAAAGTTCAGAGTCTCCGCCATTTCCCGGGCTACAGCCGTCATCTCTGCAATTTCATCCCGGGTATTCACCTCCGGGAACGGAGAAGAGAGATCTCCCTTTGCAAAGTCTGCCAGACGATCTTTCAAATGTATAATGGGGCCGGCAATATTTTCTGCAATTGTGGTTCCCAGATGAAGGGCCAGAAAAATGGAACCTCCAATTGATACAACCATCACGACCACTAATGCAATGCCCAAAATGGAAAGCTGCTTGGACAGGGACGAACCCTTGGAAACCTTAATCTCCATGATTTCCGTCAAATCCTTATAAACTTCTTCGTACATAGGAGCCAACTCGCCCATTGCAAGCTCCTGCGCCTTGATACACTGTTCCTGATCAACCGTGGCGCCCAGATCCATAATCTGCTGTTCCAATACCCAGTATTCTTCCAGTTCTGTCTGCAGTTCACTGTAAATTGCCTTGTTCTCAGCCGTAACCATAGAACTTTCCAGTCCTGCAAACTCTTTCATAAAATCTTCCTTGCACTGGGTATGCTGTTCTACCATTGAATCAATGGCTTCCTGCTCTTCATATCCGATGGTTCCCCGCAATGCGGATCTGGTGTCTGCAAAGCTTGCCATGGCCCGTCCTACATCTCCCTGTGCAAATCCATAATCTGACAAGGCCCCGGAATACAGATTAGACACAACAATGATCATGACTACGCCGATCACTGCCACAGCTGCCATAATCGTTGAAATTAAAGTAAATGATTTCTTTAGCCGTTCACGAATTTTCATGTTATTTAGTTTTTCCAACATAATCCTTTTCTCCACCCTTTTTATTTTTGTCTAAAAATATAACACTTAATAGTTATAGTCTACTCCTTTCTTTCTTTTCCGTCAATAATTTTAAACAAAATTTAGCCAAATTAATACCAACTGCCTAAATGCTGTTCCTGATTTCCTCCAATGCTTTCAGCAAATGTTCATTTTCCCTTCTGGGCCGCACCGCAATCCGGTACCAGCCTTCTTCCAGTCCCGGAAAATTACTGCAGTCCCGAATCAGGATTCCATATGATTTCATCCTCTGCGCAAGCCCTTTGGGGCCGCGGAAAAAAATAAAATTGGCTGCATGGCCGTAAATCCGGATAAAAAACTGTTCCTCTGCCCCGATTCCTGCCATACGCTCCGGCAGGGAAAGAATTCTGTTTTCTTTTTCAGACGCTTCAAAAGCCCCGGAAGCCGGCCGGTATTTCAAAAGATGTTCCAAAATAAATGACTTCTCTGTCTCTAAGGCCCTTCGGGTTTCTTCCAGGAAGGACTTCTCTGCCGCAGCCGCAATCCCTGCCTCCTGGGCAGGAACCGACACGCTCCAGGGCTGGGTTGCTTCCCGCATTCCTGCCAGTCTGGCTTCATTCCCGCAAAGGCCGTAGCCCAGACGAAGTCCGGGCATTCCAAAGGTTTTTGTAAAAGCTTTTATAATAAAAAGGTCAGGATAATGATTTAAATATTCTTTCATGGAATAAGAAGCAGGAGAATCGCCGTCCTGCCCGGAACTTACGAAGTCCAGAAAGCATTCATCCACAGCCAGAACCGCCCCCACATCCCTGCACCGGTCCGCCAGCCGCTTCAGCATGCCCCGATCTGTCAGAATTCCGGTGGGATTATTGGGATTGCAGAAAAACACCAGATCAATCTCTGAGGTAATGGAACAAAGATTCTCCTCCTGCAGATGAAATCCCTGTTCCGGCCTCAGATATTCCCGGCGTATCCCGCACCCTACGCTTCGCAGCGCCTGTTCATATTCCTGAAAGGTAGGCGCAAACAGCAATGCCTGTCTGGGCTTTTCTGCCAGCGCAAGGGAAAAAATCACGTCCGCCGCGCCGTTTCCGCAGATCACCTGCTCCGGCTTCACCTGCTCCAGTTCAGCAACCGCCCGGCACAGCCGTCCGCTGCCGGGCTGAGGATAATGGAGAATTCCGTCCACGGCGGATTTGGCCTGTTCCAATACCTTGGGGGGCGTTCCAAGCAAATTGATATTCGCTGAAAAATCTGTGAAATTGGGGTACTGATAAACGTCTCCGCCGTGTTTGTGCATGACTTCTTCCTGCCTTTCTGCTGTACTTTTGGATGTAAATTCCCAAATATCCTTTTACTGTGTATTTATTTGAACAGGGGCGGAACTGATTGTCTGCCCCAATACCTGACGGATTGTTCCTTCAGCCGTATTTCAAAAAATGCTACCTGGCTGACTGTTCCCGCAGCAGGATTCCTGCTGCTGCAAGGACTGCCGCTGCCGGAAGCATGACCGGGACAAAATCGTAGTTTCCTTTCATCATCTGAAACAGGGCGAATTTCCCCAGGTGTTTGGCGGCTCCCACGTTTGCAAAGAAATAAATCACCGATACCATATATCCCAGAACTGCCTGATTGGTAATCCCGCTGATGAAAAATCCGATGCTGCCCAGAAACAGGATTTCGCAAAAAGAACCGAGCCACAGCTCTCCCCAGACAAACTGACTGCCTCCCTGCCGCATCCTCTGCAGAAATAAGGTAATCAGCATCGCCAGACAAACCACAGCCAGCAGCAGGCGAAGCAGATACAGCTTCCACAAAGGCGTGGCCTTGGACTTCTCAAGCAGCCAGATTTCCCGGTTCTGCTCCGGCAGAAATAAGGGCGTCAAAAGCAGGATTCCGCCGAAAGACGCATACAGTTCCATCACTTTTGCAGCCTGCACCCCGTCCAGGTTCCGAAAGCTGACAAAAAATCCCGACATAAGGGCAAACAGCAGGGTCAGCAGCAAATGGGGCGCATACTGCCTGCGGACAAAGCTACTTCCTGCGCTTAAATACTTTTCCATAAAGCGTCTCTCCTTCCCTGCGTTTCTTCTCATAAACTATTACTGTAAGTATCAGGAATACGAAAGACAGCAGGAAATAAAATCCCCGGTTTAAGAAAAGCTGCTGTCTCTGAGACCAGAATTCACTGGTTCTTCCCAAAGTATTCCACCGGGCCACCAGCTTCAGGGAAAAATCCCCGGCCAGCATGCTGCCTCCCATCAGGCTTGCCATGGCCCAAAACACCTGAATGAAAATGGAGATTACACTCTCTGTCAGCTCTGTAAAGAAAAAGGATACCGCCAGTACAATCATGAGTTCCGGCAGCAGCCAGACCAGACAGTACTTCAAAAACGCCAGGAAATCCGGTGAAACTCCCATGGTAGCGGCGTGATACTGATAAGGCGTCTGCATGACAAAGGAAGTGATAAGCACCGGAAGCGATGCCATACATACATTTGCCAGGTAGCGGCTTCCAATTATGCAGGCGGCAGAAGCTTCATGCGCATACACCACCTGAGACGCCTGGGCGCGTTTGTCCCTGAGACACCTGGTAAC
Source organism: Petralouisia sp. (assembly GCF_056822245.1). Lineage (NCBI taxonomy): Bacteria > Bacillati > Bacillota > Clostridia > Lachnospirales > Lachnospiraceae > Petralouisia > Petralouisia sp. Next base: position 26,153 of record NZ_JBQIOP010000041.1, read on the forward strand.
CCCCAGAAAAATCGGAAGAACCGCAAGGATAATTCCCGCATAATCGCAAAACAGCCTGGAAACCGCTCCGGTAATCCTGTCTTTTTCACAGAGGGCTTCGTATTCCTCCAATGCCTGCTCATAGCTCATAGGCACGCTTACCCCGCCTGCAATGGCTTCTTTCCGGTAGGAGCTTCCGGCTCCCACAATCTCACAGACTTTTTCCATATTTGCACCGAACGCTTCATAACTCAGAGACTCTCTGGCAGGAACAGAATACTCCATCTGGGCTGCCATCGCCCCTTCCATGGCGCTCTGATCGTATGTTCCAAAATGCGTCTCCATGGCTTCCATCAATTCTTCCCAGGATTTTCCGGAGCTGTCTTCTATGATTTTGATTACGTCATCCAGTTCCTGCTGATTCAGCCTGACTTCTTTATAAAATCCCATGGGATAGGTGGCATAGGAATTGCGGTATGTCTCCTGCATAAGTTCTGCCAGAATTTTCTCCATTACCACCGAAGGCTCATGGCTGCTGATCCTCCCATAGCTTTCCTGATCCGGAAGAGGCTTTTCTATTCTGTCTACCAAATCCCCGCCTAACTGAGTGGACAGAAATATTACAAATACCGCCACATAGATATAGTATACCATGCTTTTGAGAATCTGTTTACACTCTTTTAAAAATAACGTTCCGAACATCGCATCCACCTCCTATGCCCTGTGCCCGGCTGTCTGGCGCATCAGATACATATAGGCGTCTTCCACATCCGGCCCGATCAGTTCTGCATCCTTCATCGGCGGTTCTTCGGAAATAATTTTTATATTGGCGCTGCTGCCGTTTGTCAAAATTCCCGTCACCAGAAATTTTTCCCGTATGGAGGGCAGTTCCATGGCAGATACCTTTGCCATATAGACTTTGCCTTTTACTGCCTCCAATAACTGGGAGACTTTTCCCCGAAAAAGGATTTCTCCCTGATTCAGCACGGCAATGTTTTCACAGGTGGCTTCAATATCGCCTACGATATGGGTGGAGAGAATCACAATTCTGTCTTTGGCAATCTCACAGAGCAGGTTTCTGAACCGCACCCGCTCCTCCGGATCAAGCCCAGCCGTCGGTTCATCCACCACAATCACTTTGGGATCGTGAATGATTGCCTGGGCAATGCCGAGCCTGCGCTTCATGCCGCCGGACATGGCCTTAACCTTTGTGTTTTGCTGCTCTCCCAGATTTACCCGTTCCAGCATTTCCGGAACCTTAACGGCCCGTTCCTTCTTACTCATACCGGAGAGCACGGCGAGATAATCCAACGCTTCAGAAGCCTTCATATTCCCGTACATGGAAAAATCCTGGGGCAGATATCCGATAATTCTGCGCACCTGAACACACTGCTCCACCGGGATATTGCAGACCTTCACCTCGCCGCTGCTTTTTTTCGTCAATGTGGTAAGCACTTTCATCAGTGTGGTTTTTCCGGCTCCGTTGGGGCCCAAAAGACCGAACATACCTGATTCAATCTGCAGGTTCACATGCTTTAACGCCTGCTTTTTTCCAAAATTCTTCGATAAATCCCTGATTTCTATTCTGGTATCCATCTTGTTTCCTCTCTTTCTTAATTTATCAATCAGTATAAGAGGAATTTATCTACGAACTTCCTATAAAAAATATTTTTCTTCTTTGTCTTACCTCACTCCTGTCACCAGGCTTGCAGCTGCTATGGCTCCCTGCTCCACGCTGTTTTGCAGAGACAGGCTTCCTCCGTGGCTTTCACACAGCATCCGGCAGATGGACAGGCCGATGCCGAAGTGTTCCCTGCTGTTTTCCTCCTCGCTGAAATAAACATCCATTCCCATCCGCAGCGCTTTTTCTGAAAATCCGGGGCCGTCGTCTTTGACAAAAACAGTCAGCTCCCTCCCGTTCAAAACTGCTTTCGCCTGAATGCTGCGGACTGCATAGCGCATGGCATTGCTCAGCAGATTTTCAAATACTTCTATCAAAAGCTCCAGATCCAAAAACAGCTCCTGTTCCGGCAAATCCGCTTCCAAAGCAATCTCCAGCTCCGTATTCTGTCCGATGCCGCAGACCACTGCCGCAAGCTGCCGGAGCACCTGCCCGCTGCTGTGCCAGATACCGGAAGGCTCCCGCTTTTCAATATTCTGGACGGTGGTCATGGTTTCGGAAAAACGCAGCAGCCGCTCTTCCTGCTCATGCATGGTATTTAATTTCTCCATCAGCATTGCTTCTGTGACACGTCCGCTGGGCACATACCTCTGGAGAAATTCTGTATACCCCCGAATCACCGTCAGAGGCGTGCGGATGTCATGGGCAAAGGCCGCATTGATTTTCCGCTGCTCCTCCTGCTGCCTCCATTGCTGCTTTTTATTTTTCAGCATCTCCTTTCGCATCTGCTCCATTTCCCTGCAGAGAAAGCCCATTTCATCCTTGCCCCTCCAGATTATTTCGTGGCTGTAATCTCCCATATTGATGTAATTCAATCCCCGGGTAATGGCTGCAATGGGCGGTTTGATTCTGGTTTCCAGAAAAATCTTGCCAGCTGCGGCGAAGCCCGCCAGAATATAAAGGTACAGACAGGCTCCATAAAAACTTTTGAGAACCAGCAGACAGAAATTCTCCCAGCTTTTCTGTTCCGTCAAAGCTGCTCTGAGACGGGGATCGCTGTGATATGCCTCCGCCTGCATCTGCCGTTTCTCCAGCACCTCAATCCACACCAGGCAGAGATTTCTGGTGATCCAGTAGGCGGCAATAACCCCCACCGTACAAATGCACAGATACCAGATCAACGTCCGCACCAGAGATTTTTCCTGTAAAAAATTCCAAAGCTGCTCTGTTTTCTCTTCTAACCAATCCATTTGTAGCCCACTCCCCAGACGGTTTCAATGTGCTTTACATCCCCATCGATTTTCTGGCGGATACGCCGCACATGCTCCGCAATAATCCCGGGGTCCGCTTCCCCGTCAAAACCCCTGACCCTCTCATAAATCTGTTCTTTTTCAAAGACCTGGCCGCTGTGGGAAATCAGAAGCTCCACAATGGAAAATTCTGTTTTCGTAAGCCCTGCGTCCTCCCCTTTCACCAATACCTGACGGCCGGAAAAATCCACCGTCAAATCTCCTTTTATATATACGCTGCCGCTTTTCTGCTTTCTGGCTTCCCGGCGCAGATGCGCCTCCACCCGGGCAAGCATCTCATCCATGCCGAAGGGCTTTACAATATAATCGTCTCCGCCGGCCTTAAAGCCGTTTACCCTGTCCTGCTCCTGGGTGCGGGCTGTGAGAAAGAGAATGGGGCAGTCGATATAATCCCGGATTTTCTCACAGACGGTATAACCGTCCAGATCCGGCATATTCACATCCAGTATAATTAGATCCGGATGGTATTTCAGCCCCTCCATGGCTTCCATTCCGTTTTTGGCAGTGTAGACCAGATACCCTTCCAGTTCCAGGGATTCCTTCAGAAGAGTCCGGATATCCTGTTCATCGTCTACGGCAAGTATTTTCTTCATGTTGTCCTCCATTTTTGAATTTTTCTATGATGCAGCTATGGGGTTTCTCTTTCTTATTCCGATCATAATTGATTCCCACCAGAAGAATGTCGCCTGCATAACCTTCCAGAGCTTTGGTGTACTGCCGGTCTTTGATTTGCTGTATGGCAGATTTTGCAGTTTTATCGTATTTCAGTTCCACCACCAACGCAGGCTTTCCAGATGCGGGCAGCGGCAGAAAAACGATATCCGCAAAGCCCCGGCCTGACGGCAGTTCGCGAATCAGCCTGTAATCCTTTCTTGCGCTGTAATAGGCCAGACCAATCGCACAGGCAAGAGAATTCTCATCATTATAAGCCAAAATCGACGCCGCCTCTATATGCGCCAGAGCAAGACCCTCGGCAACACTTTCTTCATCACCCAAAAGCGTGTCCTCCAGAAGTTTTTCTGACGCTCCAAGAACGCGCATCACTTCCTGCCAACCGCCCACACTCATAGCATTTTCAAATTCTCCGATAATTTCCTTATTCGGGATAAAAACTTCTTTTCGCTTCCAATCATATCCCAGATACCCCAGGTGAACAAACAAGGTGAGCACATCATCTTTCGTCTTAAGATTCTCCATATCATTCTGAAAGCTCATTGTATTTACCTTAATGCGGCCGCCGCCAAGCATCTGTACAATATCCTCTTTCAAACCTTCAAAATCCATATCCATATAAATTTTCAGCGCTTCATAAGTCTCAGTGGAAGTCCAATAGCTTGAAAAATGCCTGCATCTCATTGCTTCCACCACAGATCTCGGATTATAGATATGACGAAATCTCCGAAAAGCATAACCGTCATACCAATTACCGGCCTCGTCAAAATCCATCTCGTACCGCCCGCACAGTTCCTTAACTTCCTCCTCTGTGAAACCGGTGTATTCCTCTAACATTTTCTGATCCGTCATGGAAAATTCATCAAACATGTTAAGGGCTGAATGGGTTCCGTATTTTTTTACAGGAAGAATCCCGGTCATATATGCAAGAGCCACATAGGAATGATCTTTTAACAGATTCCGCATAAAATCCAGATACATTTTCTGGGCATCTGTATCATTCCTATATTCCCGGAATATGCAGTCCCATTCATCAATGATAAAAATAAAACCGGTGGACAGCCTGGCTGAAATAGTCTGCAGCACAGAAATCAGTGAGGAACGATCAAAATAATTCAAATCAGGAAATTCCTCCAACAATTCCCATAACAGAGTTTTTTCCACTCGTTCTTTGAACGCCGCCGCATTTTCTGTCTGGCTTAAAAACTGCTGTATATTTAAAAATATAACGTTGTATTGATTCAGATGTTTCTGATAAGCTTCATCACCGGCAATCGACAAAGAATCAAACTGTCCGCCGGAATCGCATCCTTTCCCATAGTAAGCCGTCAGCATCTGCGCAGTCACGGATTTACCGAATCGCCTGGGACGGCTGACACAGACATAACGCTGTTCTGTATTGATAACAGAATTTGTGTAAGAGATCAGACCGCTTTTGTCAATATAAATTTTGGAATTGAGGGACATCTGAAAGCTTCTGTTTCCCGGATTTAAATATATTCCCATAAAAGCAATTACCTTTCTCTATCATGAATTTTGATATACAACTATAAGTTGTTCGCCGGAGCTCTGTGAAAAACAACTCCCATCAACAGAAAATTTCTTCTTTATTATATGGTAAATATAGCGAATTAGCAATATAAGATTCACGCCATGCACCAGAAAAAGACAGCCCATGCGTCTGCACAGACTGTCTGTTCTGTTATCTGTTTTTTATTTTTCCGGTTCTGTTTTCCAGTTCTAAGCTTTCACGCCGAAGTGCTCAAACAGCAGTTCTTCCGCTTCCTTAGACCACAGCCCCTTATGCTTCTTGCAGCACTCATCCAGTTCTTTGTAGAAGGGATCTTTCTCTCCTAATTTGCCGAAATCTTCAATGGCTGTCATGGGCATATCCAACTGGGTATAAGCCAGTTTCTTGCCGCCGGGGATATTGGGCAGGTTTTTGGTGGTTTCCACGATGGAATCCATACCGCCCACATGAGTTACCATAACGGCTGAGTTAATCAGACCTTTGGCAGATTTCTCAATGGCTTCTTTCATATCATCGGTATTTCCGCCGGTGGAGCCCATGATTTTTGTTCTTGCGTAATGGCAGTCATACAGATTCATGTTTGCAGAAAACTGGGTATCTGTGGGGCCTGCAAAGAAGTTCATGCAGCCGTCCTCTGCCAGAAGTTTATTGCCCATCTCTGCAATGCTTTTAACTGGAGCGTATACAAACACGTCGCTGTAGCCTTTTCCTCCGGTAATGGCTTTCAGCTCCGCCACCGGATCTTCCATGCCAGCTGTGTTGACATAGTGGAGCTCCACGCCTTTTTCCGCTGCTTCAGACTCTGGAATCACTTCTTTTGCCCGGGCAATCTTTGCCTCATTGATATCGGTTACCACAATGCGCCTGGGTTTATTTTCAAAGGTAAGACCGTAGCTTACCGCGCCAAGGCCCATAGGCCCGCATCCGCCCAGAATCAGGATATCTCCGCCTTCCAGAGTTCCCATTTTGTGTTCATAGGAAAGATGCTCGCAGTGATAATTGCTGTGATATCCGCCGATGCAGCAGCTCATGGGCTCGCCTAAGGAAGCCTCAAAATAGCTGTCTCCATCGTATTCCCAGATGCATCCCTTTTCAATAACGTCCCCGGGGAAAATACAGTAGGTGGCTGCCCCGCCGAAATATTCATAGGAATATCCCGGAGATTCCATCTGGCCCGGAATGGCCGGCTGCTGTGCAAATTTCTTGCCCTCATGGAACTGGTCTTTCCATTTGGAGCCTACTTTTACAATGTCCCCGGTAAATTCATGGCCGATAATTACCGGATGCTCCGCCACATTTTCCGGCACACGTTTGTGGTTCTTGCCTGCCTGCACCATTTTCCAGGTGGACATGCAAATACTGTCGCTGACTACTTTTACCAGGATTTCATCTTCTTTGATTTCAGGAAGTTCAAATTCTTCTAACCTGATATCGTCTACTCCATACAACCTTACGCCTCTTGCTTTCATAATGCTTCCTCCTTTTTATTTTGAAATTATTTTAATTTTTCTAATACCCAGTCAATATTATTGGTTTTCTTAAACTCTTCTAATACTTCCTCATCTTCCAGCATGCCGCAGATTTTTTCCAGCAATTCCAAATGCTCGTCGCCTACGCCTGCGATACCGAATACAAGCTGAGCTTTCTCTTCTCCAAAGGAAACGCCCTGCGGATACTGCATCACTACAATTCCTGTTTTCTTCACCGTTCCCTTTGCCTGGGAAGTTCCGTGGGGAATTGCCACGCCAAGGCCCATGTAAGTGGTAACCAGTCTTTCTCTTTCCTGCATGGCGTCAATGTATGACGCATCCACATAGCCTAACTTTGTCAGCAGCTCTCCGGCTGCCTGAATCGCTTCCTCTTTGGAAACCGGCTGCAGATTCAGCTGAATGCCGTCTCTTACAAGAATCTCTTTTCTATTACTTTCAGAATGTTTTACTTTTACATCGGACTGAGCGTTTGGGCCTGCCGGTGTTTTTGCCTCTGCATGAGACGCTCCTTCTGACGTCAACTGTGCATACAAAGCGTCCAGCGCCGGGTCTGCCAGGAAATTGTTGATCGTTACCATCTGCGCATGGGGCGCGCATTTCTTTGCCCGGTCTACCAGTGTAACCTGAACCACTGCAATGTCGCAGTCCTTTGGAATAGTATCCACTGACGTATTGATTACCGTCAAATCCGGCCGCAGGGCTTTCACTCTGTTTCGGAACTTGGTGGCGCCCATGGCGGAAGAACCCATGCCTGCGTCACAGGCAAACACTACTTTCTTCACGTCTGCCGCTGAAGCAATGGCAACATTTGCCGTTCCTTTTGCCTGGGCTTTTCTGCTTGCCAGTTCTTCCTGAGCCTCCTCCAGACTCTTGCCCTTGGCCATGCGGACAATGGCGGAAGAAACCATAAAGGAAATCGCCGTTGCAATTACCACTCCCACAATAATCTGAATGATTTTATCTCCCGGAGCCATCATCAGATAGGCAATGATGGAGCCTGGAGAAGCCGGCCCAACCAGTCCGCAGCCTGTCAGGTTAAACCAGAAGATTGCCGCCAGATTTCCAAGAATCGGCCCAACAATCACCAAGGGATTCATCAAAATATAGGGGAAATATATTTCATGGATACCGCCTAACAGATGAATGATTACCGCACCGGGCGCGGATTGTTTCGTTTCCTGATCTTTGCAGAAGAACATGTATGCCAAAAGTACGCCGAGACCTGGGCCGGGGTTTGCTTCCAGCATATACATAATGGATCTTCCGGTTTCTGCCGCCTGAGCTGTTGCAATTGGCGTGAAAATCCCGTGGTTCAGCGCATTGTTCAAAAACAGCACCTTTGCAGGCTCAATAAAGACTGCAATCAGCGGAAGCAGGCTGTGTTCCACCAGGAAATTTACGCCTGCGGACAAAATGCCCAGAATCAGGTTCATAAACGGCCCTACTGCCAAAAATCCGAACATTGCCAGCAGCATACCGATGATTCCTACGGAGAAATTGTTAATCAGCATCTCAAAGCCTGCCGGCATGTGTCCGTCCATGGCTTCATCAAATTTCTTGATGCAAAAGCCTGCCAGGGGGCCCATAATCATAGCCGCCATCAGCATTGTGGTGTCCGGGTCGCTCATAATGGCGCCTACCACTGCAATGGAAGCCACCACGCTTCCCCTATCGCCGCCGATCAGTTTTCCTCCTGTGGACGCAATCAAAATCGGAATCAAATAAACTAAAATTGCTGAAAAAATTGTTGCAAACCCTTCATGGGGAAGCCATCCGCTGCCGTTGAAAAAAGCAGCCAGGAAACCAAATGCAATCAATGCACCGATGTTTGGCATAATCATCGCTGAAAGAAATTTGCCAAAACGTTGAACGCCGTTTTTCATTTTTTACTCCTTTCCCTAGGTCTGCTCCTGATAAAGCAATTCTGCGGACTTGCTGTGCATTCCGTACTCTGTACGGTTTGAGCCTGCACGGCTGACAGGACTGTCAGCTCATCCGGCGATTAATTTTCCTCTCTGGTACGGCCGTCAGATAATCCGGACATTAATTTTCCTCTCTGGTACAGCCGTCAGATAATCCGGACATTATGCTTTCTGCACTCCTCCTGGAATTCCGGAGGCAGATTTCCGTCTGAAATTATCACATCCACGCCTTCTAATCCGCAGACAGTATATGTACGTTTTACTCCCACTTTGGAAGAATCCATCAGAAATATTCTCTGTTCCGCCCGATGGATTACCGTCCGTTTCAAAACAGTTTCTTCATCCACCCCGCAGCTGAATCCTGTCTGGCTGCAATAACCGGTAACTCCCAGAAACGCCTGGTCAAAATTGATTTTTGACACATCCTGAACGGTGTGGACTCCGCATACGCTCATGCTGTAGCGGTTGACGCTCCCTCCAAGGACATGCACCGCGGGCTGCTTTAGTCTGCAAAGCTCCACCGCGCAGGTCAGGGAATTGGTATAAATCAGGTTGGACTGATCCGGCATACAAGACGCCAGCATGGTAGTGGTGCTGCCGGAATCCAGAAAAATTGTGGTATCCTTCTGGATAAATGCCAGAGCCTTCTGAGTAATCAACTGTTTCGCTTCTATATTCTGTACCGATCTCTGGCTGAACATACCATCCGTTCCGATTACAACATCTACGGATTTTGCTCCTCCATGTACCCGGACAATTCTTTTTGCTTCATCAAGAGCTTTCAAATCTGTGCGCAGTGTCATTTCCGATATCTGTGGAACCTGATCCTTCAATTCTGCAAAACTGATGGTTCCGCTCTGATTGACTAAATCTACAATAATGTTTCTGCGCTGTTCCATTGAATCCATGTTTCTACCTCCTGGGAATCCGCAGCCAGTGCCAGACTGCGTTTCCGTCTGTTCATCTCACCATTTATCTACTCCTTTCCATTCTAGCATATTTTTTCACTTCTGCAACCTTCTGCTTTCATTCTAAAAGTTTTTTGCTATGAAAATTGTTGTTATGAAAGTTTGTATTGTTATAATAACAGCTTTCGCCCGGATTGTCAACTGTTATTTTAAAAGTTTTTTGTTATTTTTTATTTCGTTTCAAAAGTATATATGTGATTTTTACTTTTATAACTACTTTTCCGGCTAAAATGTTGTGGTGAATTATTTTTGATTCAACATTCTAATATTTTATTTCAATAATCAATGTTCTGTCATATAAAAAATAACGATAACCCATTTTTTTGAACAGGCTATCGTTATTATAGTATCAAAATCTTTTATAAACTCAGAATAGGTATTAATATCCCCTCGTCCCCCTGCCCCTGCAGCCAATCACCCCTTACTGTCTGCAATATATTCGTCAAGGCTCATCGCAATAAATAAACTGATGTTTCTCATTTTTTATCTCCTAATTGGATGCCGGATTACGGTCTTTAAGTTTTCCGGCCTGCATCTGCGGGCATCGCTCAGATAAATCTCATGATGACGGCGGGCTCCGGCCATATCCGGCAGATATCCCTGTTCCCCGGCATAATGATCCATTGCCGCTACAGTGGCCGGTTCCGCATCGTAGGGCCCGATGTGCATACACTGGACGCACAATCCCTCTTCATAAGTCAGAAATTCCACACTGGAATAATCTGTTTCTTTCTTAACTTCTGCCTCTGCTTTTGCCCATTCAAATTCTTCTCTTGTGACAAATTCCGGCAGCCGGATCATGGAAATCCACTGGAAATCCTGTTTTCTGGAGTAGTCCACCCCCACGATTCCCTCCTGCCACCAGAGCCCCTCTAAGGGTGGAACCACGTAGTCAAAATATCCTTCAATCTGGTGTTCGCCCTTTTTACTCATTTTAATGGTGTAGGCAATTCCGTACAGTAAACCGATGGCCTGTTTGTAGTCGCCGCCCTCTTCATTGGGATCGCCCTTGCCCTGTACGGAAATGAAATTCATGGGCGGTATGGTTACAATTTGAGGTTTGTTTTTTGGCAGGTAGAATTCTTTGTATTCTTTTTTATAATCAAATGGCATTTTGGATGCTCCTTTTTCTTTTTTATGTTGTTTAGGGTATTTGCAACGAAGGTTATGTTCTTCAATACGAACGGAACTATCAGATTGCCCTTTGACACACAAATCGGGCAGCGTTCCGGTGAACTAACTGCTAACTGCGGCTAGGGAAGTCAGGAATGCCTTCCTTCCCAAGTCTCCGTAAGCAGTGGATTTC
>NZ_JBQIOP010000042.1:0-35719 GCF_056822245.1 Petralouisia sp.
TCTATATGAAATCTCTATTTTTCTGTATTCCTATTGAATTTACTTTTTCAAAGCGGAATTTAATCTTACAAAGTGGAATTTACTTTTTCAATTCACCTTTTTTACTTTACCCGTTTATTGACTGCTGTTTTTTACCGTATTTTCGGGAAAAAAGCCTTTGCCAGTTTCAGATCTTCCGGTGTTGTAATCTTGATATTTTCATAAGAACCTTCTGTTAATTTTACTTTTTGACCGCAAATTGTCTCAAGCACCATAGCATCGTCTGTTACTGCAAACACTTCTCCCTTCTGTTCTCTTTTCATCAGTTCTTCATATGCCTGATAGATCAAAGGAAATGCAAATGCCTGCGGCGTCTGGATTTGCCAGACATATTTCCGCTGGGGCGTTTCTTTTGCAAACAGAGAGTCATCTGCAATCTTTATGGTGTCTTTTACCGGCATTCCTGCTGCGCAAGCCTGAAATTTTTCCGCTGTCTGAGCGCACCGGCTGATAATTTCATCGTTGATAAATGGTCTTGCGCCATCGTGAATCATCACATAATCCGGCCGGTTTTTTAAACAATTCAGTTCCGTCAGTCCGCAAAATACTGAATGATACCGTTCTGCTCCTCCGGCTGTCACTGCTATTACTTTGGTAAATCCATATTTTTCCACAATTTCTTTCTGACAGTATTCTATCTCATCCTGTCCGGTAACCAGTACTATTTCATCCACCATGCTCTCTTCAAAAGCCTGCAGAGCATAATACAGCACAGGTTTCCCCTCCAGTAACAAGTACTGTTTGGGCACTGGGCTGTTCATACGTGTTCCTTTTCCGGCAGACAAAACTACTGCCGCGTATTTTTTTCCTTTCATTAACGTTCTCCCAGTTTCAGATTCGGAACTGCATTCAAATCCCATCCCGCAAATTTCCCTGCAAGATATTCATAATAAGCTGCCGCGCCGATCATTGCAGCGTTATCGGTGCAGAATACCGGGGAAGGATGATAAAATTTAAGCCCCCGTTCTCTGCAGGCAGCCTCCATTTTGCTGCGCAGCATTTGATTGGAAGCCACTCCGCCGGCAATGGCAAACTGCTCCATCTGAAACTCCTCTGCTGCCGTCATGGCATGTTCTATCAGCACATCTGTCACTGCCTGCTGAAAGGATGCTGCGATATCCGCTTCCACAATGGGGATATTTTTCATACGGCACCCATTAATATAATTAAGCACTGCTGACTTCACTCCGCTAAAACTGAAATCATAGGGATGATCTGCCACTTTTGCCCTGGGAAACGCAATCGCCCGGGGATCTCCCTGCCTGGCAGCTTTTTCAATTTTAGGACCGCCGGGATAGCCCAAACCAATGGCGCGGGCCACTTTGTCGAAAGCCTCTCCTGCCGCATCATCTCTGGTTCTTCCCAGAATCTCATAAACGCCGTAATCCTTTACTTTTACCAGATGGGTATGGCCGCCGGATACAACCAGACATAAAAAGGGCGGCTTTAATTCTTTGTTTTCAATATAGTTGGCGCTGATATGCCCTTCGATATGATGCACTCCGATCAATGGCTTCCCTGCCCCATAAGCGATGGCTTTGGCCTCTGCCACCCCTACCAGCAGCGCACCTACCAGTCCCGGACCATAGGTAACGGCAACAGCGTCCATGTCCTCTAAAGACATTCCTGCTTCTGACAGCGATTCTTCAATTACCTGATTGATTCTTTCGATATGTTTTCTGGATGCAATTTCCGGCACTACACCCCCGTACAGCGTGTGCAGATCAATCTGGGAAGAAATAATATTGGACAATACCTCTCTCCCGTTCCTTACTACTGCGGCCGCTGTCTCGTCACAGGAACTTTCAATTGCCAGAATCACCGCATTCTTCTGTTTCTCTCCTGTCATTTTAATTTACTCCTGATAAAATCCCAGTATCCGCCAATTGCTGTCCTCGTCTTTCCGAAGAATATATGTCTGGCTGACGCGTCCTGATTTTTCTTTTTTATTTTTGCTTTTCAGAAAATAAGCCACATCCACATAAGCATAATCTTTGCCGTTTTTCGTCTTATATTCCACTTCTTTGCTGCTCTCCATAGTGATATTGGAAACCTGCTTTTTTTCTTCTTTATAGCTGGAAATGTCTGCTTTTACCGCTTCTAAATAGAGATCCTGCGGGTTGATTTCCTGCAGTTCATCATCCATTAAAATTCTGGCCTGGGCCGTCATTTTTCCCAACTGTTCCTGTGTATAATTTTCGCTGTAGTAGCACTCCAGAATCTGGTTATAAAACTTCACCACTTCTCTTGCTGTCTTGGGATACGAACGTTCCAAATCCTTGGAAATTATCAGCTCCACATCTGACAGTGTTGGTTCTTTTCCGCTGTCCTTCTGGGTCAGGTAATAATAATATCCCAGACATAATGCTGCGCAAACCACAATAATTATGGTTGATTTCACGCCATTTTTTTTCATAAAAATCCCTCCTCGCCAATCAGCAGCATTTTCGGCCGGTAATTCACGCAAAATCCAGTTCTGCCGTTTTCCCGTCTTTGCCCAGTTTCGCCGCTGGATAAATGCTGCGCACTTCTTCCATATAGTCCTCTGCATGCACCAGCGAAGGGCTGAAATGGGTCAGCCACATTTCAGAAGCCTCTGCATCCCTGGCAATTTCTGCCGCCTCATAAAAGGTCATATGCTTATACTGCCTGGCCTTCGCTGCTTTTTCCTTTTCTGCATACATTCCCTCTATGATTAATAAATCGGCATTTCTGGCATTTTCCGTAATAGCTGCCACCGGCCTGGTATCTGTGCAATAGGTCAGCTTAATGCCTTTTCTGGGCGGCCCCAACACCAGTTCCGGGGTATAGACCTTTCCTTCCTGCTGAATGGTTTCCCCTTTTTGCAGCCTGCTCCAGAACTTCATTGGAATGCCCAGATTCTTGGCTTGCTCCACCTGAAATTCGCCGGCTCTGGGGATTTCTATGGTATATCCATAACAGGTAATATTATGGTTGACACGGAATGCGGTGATATGATATCCCTGCTCTTCTAAATGCTCCACCGGCTGCGACAGTTCCACAAAACGGATTTCAAAGGGCAGCTCCGGCGCAATGACCTTCAGCGCATTTACCACCCGTTCTAAGCCTTTCGGCCCTATCATCGTCAGCGGTTTTGTCCGCTCCGCATTGCCCATCGTGAGCAAAAGTCCCGGCAGGCCGCTGATGTGATCGGCATGGTAATGGGTAAAGCATATGGTATCAATGGGCTTTGCGCTCCATCCTTTCTCTTTCATGGCGATCTGCGTGCCCTCGCCGCAGTCAATCAGAAGGCTGCTGCCATTATAGCGGGTCATCAGCGCAGTCAGCCAGCGGTAAGGCAGCGGCATCATTCCTGCCGTTCCCAACAAACATACATCCAACATACTATTTCCTCTCAAATTCTGTCCTGTTTAAACCAGTTCTGTGATTTCTATCGTCCGCACCGGAATCTGAAAACTTTTCACCCATTGATCGTAACAGGCCTCGCAAATGTCAAATTCCTGAATTTCCCCGTCTTTTCCTGAAAAATATCCCCACTCTTTTTCTACATGGAGAAATTCTTCCCTGGGAATTCCGGCGCCCTCCCAAAGAGTTTTTCCACAGCAATTGCAGATAATTTTCCTGTCTTTTGTTTTCATCTCTTGTCCTCCCTGCTTTTCGCTTTTTACAGGCCGTGATGGATATAGCCCGCGTAAGTATGTTTTCCAGTCTAAAACAGACATTTTCTCATATTTTATTATAGCGAAAAGACCCCCGGATTGGAAAGAGGAAATTACAGCCATTCTTCCCGGGCGCATCCGGCAAATGTCTGGCTGTCATTCCAGAACCATAATCATACCGTCCTCTCTGGGCAGTTCGTATAAATTCTTTCGGATTCCGCAGTTTTTGAATCCTAATTTTTCGTATAAATGAATGGCGTTCTCATTAGAAACGCGCACCTCTAAAATAATCCGAACCATTCCCCGGCTGCGGGCCTGCTTCAACAGATAAGTCAGCATTCTGCGGCCGATTCCCTGATTCTGGCAACGGGGCGCTACAGCCACATTGGTAATTTCCCCTTCTCCTCCGGCATAACAGTACATTCCGCAGTACCCAGCGATCTCATGGCCGGTTCGGGCTGTGACAAACAATGTATCCTGATGGAAGGTCTCTAAAAATGCCTGTTCAGACCAGGGGCATGAAAAAAGCTGCTGCTCCAGTTCAGCAACTGCGGGAATGTCCCCAACCTCCAGTTCTCCAAATTCTAATTCCGTCATTTTTCCTCCTGCCGCTCTTTTGCCTGACGCTCCCGTTCTGCCTGGGATAAACGCAGATAATCCGGGCTGTGGGCCGCTGCAGGCTGCGTCTTTCCTTCCCGGTAATACCTGCAGGCCAAAGTTGCCACGGAAGCTGCGCGCTGTTTGTTCAGATGGGCCGGGGCAAAGGAATATGGCACCTGGCAGTTTTCTTCCAGATACGGCCGAAATACCGGCACGCCGTCTCCCAAAAACACAACCGGACGGCTCCGGCGATTGATTTCCTCCACAATTTCATCAATTCCCACAGCGCACTGGGATTTCAGCGTCTCCATACGGTCTGCTGTAAATTCATATAATCCGGTGTAGGTCTGGTTTCTTCTGGCGTCCATCAAAGGACATACCATATCCCTGCAGCCCCAGAGGTTATAGGCAAGACCGTCTACGGTTGGAATCTGAATCAGGGGTTTCTGCAGAGCAAGGCCCAGACCCTTGGCAGTGGCGGAACCGATTCGAAGCCCTGTAAATGAGCCCGGACCGCCTGCAACAGCGATTGCATCTATGGAATCCAAATCCAGATCGATCATTTTGGCAATTGCATCTAACATGGGAAGTAATGTCTGAGAGTGAGTTTTCTTATAATTTACGGTATATTCTGCCAACAGATTGTCTTTCTCCACAACAGCCACACCGGCCACCAGGCCGGAGCTGTCCAGTCCTAATATTTTCATTTTGTTACCTCTCTTACCGTAATTCTGCGATAGTCAAATCCCTGTTCCAAATCTTTTTCTATCCGGATTTCCCGATAGTGGTTTGGAAGGATTTCTTCAATCAGATTGGCCCACTCAATCATAGTGATTCCCTGTCCGTAAAAATAATCTTCATATCCGATTTCTTCCATTTCTTCCACATCGCCGATCCGGTAAACATCAAAATGATAGAAGGGCATTCTTCCTTCTTCATAAACCTGCACAATGGTAAATGTGGGACTGCTGATTGGCTCTTCGATTCCGAGCCCTCTGGCTATGCCCTGGGTCAGTACGGTTTTGCCGACGCCAAGGTCTCCGATTAAGGTATATAATTCTCCTGGTTTGGCCTGTTCTCCTATTTTTTGTCCCAGTTGAAAAGTCTCTTCCGGGGAAAATGTTTCTGTATTCAGCATGTTCTAACCTCTATTTCCTTCTGCTTTTCGTACTGCATGAAACAATTTGTATTTCGGTACGCAGAAAATATCCCCTTAAATGTGAAAGGGATTCAGCTTCAGGCGGTAGCCTTCCAAATGATTGACGGCAAGGCCCACTACCTCCTCATATTTTCCTCCAACGGCTTCCCGGGGAATCACATAGGCATTGACACGGTTACTGTAGATGAGCAGGCTGTTTCTGGTAGATACCATCTTATAAATCTGCTTCCATTCCAGTTCCGCGGTTTCTTCTCCCTGGGATACATGGATTCCTGCGTCGTCAATTTTATAGTGAAGGGCCTGTTTCAAAATCTCGGAGTTTCTGATCTGCTGTTTGGAACGCAGATTGAGGCTTACCGGCACATAAACCAGAAATACCACGCCGAATACCAGATACAGCAGCGTATACATCATCTCTACTTTTCCGAAGGTGATCACTGCCATAATCAGTACCCAGACGCCCACGAGGGTTGCCACAATGCCCTGAAAACCGTGATAGGCATGGTAAAGGTTAAACTGGTACATGTCCTTCTCTGTGATGGTTGTATCAAATTCTACTGACATTTTGTATGCTCCTTTTCTTTGCTTTCGTCATATTATACTATGTTCGGATAAGCAGTACAAGTATCATTTTACAGAGGAAAGAGAATGCCGTCAACAGATTGAAGCTGCCGTAAAACAAAATTTCACAACAGCTCCTTCTTTTTCCTCTATTTCATATTCTGAATCAGATTCACCATCTCAATTGCCGTACATGCCGCGTCATAACCTTTATTTCCGGCTTTGGTTCCGGCCCGTTCAATGGCCTGCTCAATATTATCGGTGGTGACCACGCCGAAAATCACAGGAATTTCTGTCTTTAACCCTACGGCTGCCACGCCCTTGCTGACTTCTGCGCATACATAATCGTAATGGGTGGTGGCGCCTTTGATAACAGCTCCCAGACAGATAACCGCGTCATAATTGCCGGTTTCCGCCATCTTCTGTGCGGTCAGGGGAATCTCAAAGGCTCCCGGCACCCATGCCAGAGTAATATCATCGTCTCTGACGCCATGGCGGATCAGGGCGTCCTGGGCGCCGCCTATCAGCTTGGACACAATAAATTCATTGAACCTGGAAGCCACAATTCCGACTTTTGTTCCGTTTGCAACTACGTTTCCTTCTAATACTCGCATAACTTTCTCCTCTTTTCTATGTTTAAATCTGTTAGTAATTGGTCATATGCTGCATTTTGCTCTGTTTGGTTTTCAGATAAAATACGTCTGTGTGCTTGGCCGGCATCTGGATCGGCACCCGCTCTTCGATGGAAATGCCGTAGCCGGAAAGTCCGGTGATTTTCTTGGGATTGTTGGTAAGCAGACGAAGTTTTTCGGCGCCTAAATCATGGAGAATCTGGGCTCCGATTCCGTAATCCCGCAGATCCGGCGCAAAGCCCAGTTCCACGTTGGCTTCCACGGTGTCAAGGCCCCTTTCCTGCAGTTCATAGGCTTTCAGCTTGTTGATCAAGCCGATTCCGCGGCCTTCCTGGCGCATATACAGAAGAATTCCCCGGCCTTCTTCTGCAATGGCTTTCATGGCTGCGTCCAGCTGTTCTCCGCAGTCGCAGCGGCCGGAGCCGAACACATCTCCGGTAAGGCATTCGGAATGAACCCGGCACAGCACCGGCGTTCCGTCTGCAACATCTCCCATTACCAGAGCCACATGGTGTTCTCCATTTAATTTGTTTACATAGCCGTAGATTTCAAATTCTCCGTATTTTGTGGGAAGTTTGGCATGGGCCTCCTGACGGACCAGACTGTCAATCTCCATCCGGTAACGTACCAGATCCGCAATGGTAATAACCGTCATCTGGAACTTTTCTGCCAGCTCCAACAGTTCTGTGGTACGCATCATGGTTCCGTCTTCCCGCATAATCTCACAGCAAAGTCCGCTGGGCTTTAATCCGGCCAGAATTGCCAAATCCACCGTTGCCTCTGTGTGGCCGGTGCGTTTTAAAACGCCTCCTTCTCTGGATTCCAGCGGAAACATATGGCCCGGCCTGCGGAAATCCTCTGGCTTTGCATCGTCTTTTACGGCTGCCAAAGCTGTTTCGGAACGCTCAAAGGCGGAAATTCCTGTGTCTGTATTTATGCCGTCAATGGATACGGTAAATGCCGTCTGATGGTTGTCCGTATTCTGCTCCACCATCTGTTTCAAACCAAGCTTCTGACATAATTCTCTGCTCATGGGCATACAGATTAAGCCTTTTCCATGGGTTGCCATGAAATTAATATTTTCCGGCGTGGCAAATTCCGTAGCGCAGATAAAGTCTCCTTCGTTTTCTCTGTCCGGGTCATCAATGACCATAATGATTTTTCCCTGTCTGATATCTTCAATTGCCTGTGGAATAGAATCCATTTTCTTGCTCATTTCATTTCTTCCTTTCTGAATTTCTTAATGCGGCAGCCTTTTTTATAAAAATCCGTGTTCCATCAAAAAACCTTCTGTAAGGTGTGATTCCTTCTCCTCCGGCCTCGGCCCTGTGAGAAGTTTTTCCACATATTTTCCAATAACATCGCATTCGATATTGATAACGCTTCCGGACCGTTTTTCCGGCAGCGCCGTTTCCTGGCGGGTATGGGGAATCACGGATACCTGAAAATCCTCTGCCGTCACTTTTGCCACGGTCAGGCTGATGCCGTCTAAAGCGACGGAGCCTTTTTCTACAATGCAGCGAAGCAGCTTTGGTTCTGCGGCAATGGTGTACCAGACTGCATTTTCTTCCTGCCGGATTCCTGTAATGGTTCCTGTGCCGTCAATATGGCCGGATACGATGTGGCCGCCGAATCTTCCGTCTGCCGCCATGGCCCGCTCCAGATTCACGGTTCCGGGAATTTTCAGCTCTGACAGGCTGCTGCGGCGCATGGTTTCTGCCATTACATCTGCTGTAAATCCATCTTTTGCAAGGGAAGTTACCGTAAGGCAGATTCCGTTGACGGCAATGCTGTCACCGATTTTCGTTCCCTCCAAAACCTTGCTGCAGCGGATTTTTATTCTGGCGGAAAGGGTTTCTTTCTTAACCTCCCAGAGTTCCCCTGTTTCTTCTATGATTCCGGTAAACAAATCTTCCTCCCATCTGCACAGAATTTTTCCTGATTTCCGAAAAAACTGTGCTGTTTTATTTGAACATTTTCTTATGCATCAAAGCATACTCTGCCCGTCATGCATAAGTCCTCCCCATATCTGGCCACCTCCACATCCTTCAGCCTGACTGCCTCCTTCATCCGGGAAATGCCGGCGCCCTCAACGGGGGATTTGGCTTTCGCCCCAGCCACCAGCTTGGGGGCGATAAAGGCATAGACGCGCTGCACCAGATTCTCTTTCAGGGCGGAAGCATTGAGCGTTCCGCCGCCTTCTAACAAAATGCTGTCGATGCCCCGTTCTCCCAGCTGCCGCATCAAATGGGAAAGATTCAGTTCTCCAGTTTCTGCTGCGGGAACCTCCAGAAGCATCACGCCGTTGTGCTCCAAAAGCTGTTTCTTTTCTTCTAATATTTTGCTTTCTCCCAACCATTCTCCGCTGTCCCATACCGGGTTTCCAGAGGTCTGTCCGCACCTGTATTCTTCATCTCCCCGGCTTCTCCAGATAAGGGCTCTGTCCGGGCTCCAGGCTACAATGGTTTCTATCTCAGAGGCTGTCTTTACAATCTGGCTGTCCAAAGGAATCCGCAGTCTGGAATCACAGATAATCCGTACCGGGTTCCGGCCGCCCTCCATCCTGCAATTCAGCATAGGGTCGTCCGCAAGGACCGTTCCGATCCCAGCCATAATTCCCCGGTAACGGTTCCGCAGACATTGAACATAATTTCTGGACGCTTCTCCTGTTATCCATTTGGAATCTCCTGTTTCACAGGCAATTTTTCCGTCCAGAGTCATGGCATATTTCATTGCCAGAAAAGGCATAGACGTCTCCATATAATGGAAAAACACTTCATTCAGTTCTCTGCATTCCTGCTCTAAAATGCCGGTTTCCACTGTAATTCCATGTTCCTGCAATATCCTGACGCCTTTTCCTGCCACTTTTGGATTGGAATCCAGACAGCCCACATAGACCTTCTTTATCTTCTTTTCGATTATAATTTCTGTACAGGGCGGCGTCTTTCCGTAATGACAGCAGGGCTCCAGAGTCACGTACAGCTCTGCCCCTTCCGCATCCTCTGTGCAGTTTAACAAAGCGTTGCGCTCTGCGTGAAAACCGCCGTATTGCTCATGGTAACCTGCGGCAATGACAGTTCCATGCTTCACCGCTACGCAGCCCACCATGGGATTGGGAGACACCGTTCCCTCCCCTTTGCGGGCAAGCTGCAATGCCTGGCGCATGTAGTCTTCCGGTGTCTGATTTTGACGTTTATAATTTTCTGATTCCTGATTCTGCTGCATATTTTTTCTCCTGAAATCCTTGCTGCTGTGCTATCGGAAGTATAGACAAATGAAACTGGCAGTTATTAATTATTCGATGTACTCGTATTCTTCTGCACCCTTCTGGCGTCTCTGTAATTTCCTTTCAGGAAAGGAGACAGGGGTTTATAGACCAACACGGTAATCACTACGCTGAACACCCCCTTTACAAAGGTAAAAGGCGTGTTGAACAGAATCAGGCACTGCAACATATTTTTCATGCCCGGAACTATCATCTGATAAGCAGCCAATATGGTTTCCTCCGGCATAAAGTTATAATATACGGGATATACGATAAAATAGTTGGAGAAAATACTGAAAAACGCCATCAGTACGGCTCCGGCCAAAGCGCCTGCAACAGCGCTTTTTCTGCCCTTCCATTTCTGATAAATCAGACCTGCCGGAACCACAAACACGGCCCCCAGAACAAAGTTGGACAGTTCCCCCACTCCTCCGGTGGTGGTCATAAACAGATGAAGCAGATTCTTAATCAGGCAAATCATTGCCCCGCTGACCGGCCCCATGGCAAAGGCCCCGATCAATGCCGGAAGCTCTGACAAATCCATCTTGATAAAGGCCGGCATAATGGGAACGGAAAATTCCAGAAACATTAAAAGAAATGCAATGGCTGACAGCATAGCTGTCATGGTCATTTTCCAGATATCCCTCTGGCCGCCTTGTTTTCCTGCTGCTGTGTTCCTTGTACTCATGATAAAACACTCCTTTATTTTCATATTTTCGTGTCTTCAGAATTATAAAAATGCCCTGAATCCAGAGATCCAGGGCATATAAAATACGCACATTAATAAAAACGCTTTCTTCTCCCATCCAGACTGTACTGTCGGTTTTGGATTCTCACCAAATCATGCCATGCGGCTCACGGACTTGCCCTCTTGGGGTATCACCGTCGGTCGGGAATTCCTTTCTCCAGAATTCTGTAAATATCATTCTGCGGGAAAAGTCACCCTGCCCTGAAGAACACTATTTAATTTATGGTTCTATTCTACTCCTGCCTGTTTCATCTGTCAACAGGCATATTTTTCAAAATGTCAGATTTTCATGGTGAGCTGAATCCGCTTTTTCTGCAAATCCACGCTCATCACTTTCACCTCCACAATATCCCCTACGCTGACCGCCTCCAGCGGGTGCTTGATATAGCGCTCCGTCATCTGGGAAATATGTACCAGTCCGTCCTGATGGACGCCGATATCCACAAAAGCCCCAAAATCAATCACATTACGCACAGTTCCTTTTAAAATCATGCCCGGAGTCAGGTCTTTCATTTCCAGTACATCGCTGCGCAGAATGGGCTTGGGCATGTCGTCCCTGGGATCTCTTGCCGGTTTTTCCAGTTCCTTAACAATATCCTGAAGCGTCATTTCCCCGATTTCCAGCTCCGCTGCCAGTTTCTTATAATTAGATATCTTCTTGGAGATCCTTGCCAGTCTGCCCTCACGGATATCTTCCGGCTGATAACCCAGTTTGTCCAACAGCTTCAGGGTTGCATCATAGCTTTCCGGATGGACGCTGGTGCCGTCCAGGGGATTTTTCCCGTCGGAGATCCGCATAAATCCTGCGCACTGTTCATATGCCTTTGGCCCCAGCTTTGCCACCTTCAAAAGCTGGGCGCGGGTGAGAAATCTGCCGTTTTCTTCCCGGTATGTTACGATATTTTTGGCAATGACTTTTGTAATGCCGGAAATATACTCTAACAGGGAGGCGGAAGCCGTGTTCAGATCCACGCCTACCTTGTTCACACAGTCCTCCACAACGCCGCCTAAAGCGTCGCTTAATTTCTTCTGATTCATGTCATGCTGATACTGTCCCACCCCGATGGATTTGGGATCGATTTTCACCAGTTCCGCCAACGGGTCCTGCAGCCGCCTTGCAATGGAAGCCGCGCTTCTCTGCCCCACGTCAAAATTGGGAAATTCTTCTGTAGCCAGTTTGCTTGCAGAATACACAGAGGCCCCTGCTTCGTTTACAATGACATACTGAACGGGCGCAGGAATTTCTTTCAGCAAATCAACAATGATCATCTCTGATTCCCGGGAAGCTGTTCCGTTTCCCACGGAAATCAGGGAAATTCCATATTTCTGAATCAGTTTTTTCAAAACCGCCTTAGATTCCTCCACTTTATTCTGAGGAGCCGTGGGGTAAATGACTGTGGTGTCAAGCACTTTTCCGGTGGAATCCACCACGGCCAGTTTGCATCCGGTACGGAAAGCGGGGTCCCAGCCCAGCACCACTTTTCCGGCAATGGGCGGCTGCATCAGAAGCTGTTCTAAATTTTTGCCGAATACCCGAATGGCGCCGTCCTGGGCCCGTTCGGTCAGCTCATTTCGGATTTCCCGCTCAATGGCCGGTGCAATCAGACGTTTATAGCTGTCCTCTGCCGCAGCTTTTAAGGCCAAAGATGTATTGGGATTGTCTCTGGTAATGGTTTTCTTTTCCAGGTATTGTAAAATCTGTTCTGTGGGGGCTTCCACTTTCACGGTAAGAATTTTTTCCGCCTCTCCCCGGTTCAGGGCCAGAATCCTGTGTCCCGCCAGTTTTGCCAGTCCTTCTTCAAAATCATAGTACATTTCATATACGGACTCTGCTTCCGGAGCTTTTGCCGCAGAAGTGATTTTTCCGACACGCATGGTCAAATCCCGGATGTATTTCCGATAATCCGCTTCGTCTGAAATATTTTCCGCCAGAATATCCATGGCTCCCGCAATGGCTTCCCCGGGTGTATCCACGCCTTTCTCTGAATCCACAAAGGCTTCCGCTTCTGCCTCCAGGGATTTCTCTGTCATCTGCAGCAAAATAATATTTGCCAGAGGCTCTAATCCTTTTTCCTTGGCAATGGTGGCTCTGGTCCGCCGTTTGGGCCGGTAGGGACGGTACAAATCTTCCACTGCCACCAGAGTTTCTGCAGAAAGTATCTGCTGTTTCAGTTCCTCTGTCAATTTGCCCTGCTCTCCAATGGAGGACAATACCTGCTCTTTTTTCTCTTCTAAATTCCGCAGATAGGTCAGCCGCTCATAGAGATTCCGCAGAACTTCATCGTTCAATGCTCCAGTGGCTTCCTTCCGGTATCTGGAAATAAAGGGGATTGTATTTCCCTCGTCAATCAGCTTTACTGCAGCCTCTGCCTGCTGTTTTTGAATGCTCAGTTCTTCTGCTAATTTTACAATAATATCCATTGAGTAATCTCCTTATCTCATTTCTCTTTTTTCAAACACGCTCCAGGCTATGGAAAAGTTTATCTCATATTCTGAAAAAAATCAAGAACTCTGCAGGCAGCCGGCAAAATTCTTTTTATTGTATTTTTTCAGTACACATGCTACAATAAAACACAGTAAAAAAAGAATAGCAAGGAGGTTTTTTATGGATTACGAATCAAATAAATCTTATATAGAAATGCGCTCTGCCGGCATGTCTGTGGCCGCAATGGTTATGGGTATTCTCGGCCTTGTTATGAGCTGCTGCGTATATCCGGCCATTATCTTCGGCTCCCTGGCAATTATTTTTGCCCTGCTGTCCCGGGGCGGGGAAATGCACACCAACGGATATGCCAAGGCCGGACTGGTTCTGGGCATAATTGCCATTATCTGCGGCATTCTCTTTCTGATTTATTCTTTCCTTACAATCCTGACACAGTTCGGAGGATTGGAGGGCTATCTGAATTATATTGAGGAGTTAATGCAGGAATTGGGATATCCCGATTCTTCCAGCTCTTATGACTTTGATATGCTGTAATTTTATTTCTGTTTCCGAATTATTACTGTAACTTTTTGGGAATATCAGCTTTCGCCTGCTGTCTGAAACTGATATTCCTGTTTGGAAAGGAGGAAGCTGCAATGTACAATCCTCAAAAGCTTATGGAAGAATATCAGGAGTTTGAGCCGGGAGAAGCCAGGTTGTCTGCAATCCGCCAGGCAATTCAGGAAGCAGATCTGGCAAACGACTATAGTTATATGATGTTTTTCCGCTATGATTATGCCTGTTCCTGCGATGACAATTATCTGCTGTATCTGTATGTGATTTTTCCGGAGATTCTGGAGTTCTTTGAATCCCATCCCGAGATTCAAATGCCTGCCTTCTGTTCCTGCACCGCAGCGGAAGCCGTCAATCACATTTTTTCACGGGTGCTGGACTGTGCAGATTTCTTTTATCAGATCTCTGTCTCAGATATGGAACAATACCTTAAAAAATATAAATCTTTCTGCCTGACCCACGGCTATTCCCTTTTCGTCTATCATATGGCCTCTGCAAGATTGTACCGGGCAGCAGGGGACAAAGAAAAAGCCATGCACAGCCTTCATGAATTCCGGCTTATGAACCGCTCCCATCATTTGCGGGATGCGGAAACTGTGGCATTTGAAGGGGAGATGGCCTGTTGGTACGGCGATCTTGACAATTTGCTGAAAGCCGGAAAACTGTTGGAAACCAGGTACTATGATGAATATTCCCTTATTTTTCAGTACGGAAGGCTTGTATATCATTATGCCGTACGGCTTCATGATACGAAACACGCGGAGCCTTATTTCAAAAAAATGGAACGCATCCGTAAAAAACAACGGATGCATTCCTGCTATTTCGCTGATTCTATTGTTTACCTGGTGCTGACTGACCTGCAGGCCGCCTGGAGTTTTTTTAAGGAGGAAGCCCCTTATCAGTCTTTGACTTACACGCCTCTTGATAAAATGGAGTTCTGCACCGGCGCTGAGATTATGATGCGGGCCCTTTTAAAACTGGGCAAGAAAAATGTCCGGCTCCGCCTACCTTCTAAACTGCCCTATTATCAGCCGGACGGCTGCTACCGCATTGAGGCTCTGGCAGAATACTACGGCACAGAAGCACGGGATATTTCCAGAAAATTTGATCTCCGCAATGGAAATAACAACTCTATCAAAGAATATCAGTTATTTCTGAATGCAGTGAAGCACTGTATCCTCTGAGATTTGAAATCTGACAGGCAGAGCCTCACTTCTCCATCAGTATTGGCTCTCGGGAAGCGGAACATCAGGCTCCGCTTTCTGCACCCTGTCTAATTCTCCTGTCACATCCAGATAAAAGCTAATCACAGTCTGGTTCATATAGGGTGAAATCCAGAGCGTACCGATTCCGCAGGAAAGTATGCCCAAAATACTCCATCCAATATAACTGAGATAAATGTACAGCAAACGTCCCTTATTTCCATCCATCAGCCGGGAGCTTTCCCGAAATGCCTCTATCGCCCCCATCTGGGAATGATCCACCAGCAACAAAAATGCCAGTTCATATCGGAATGCCAACAGCAGGCCCACTGCCAGTCCCGCTATATAAAGCACTGCTGCAATCCCGGACGCCAGGAACGCGTTCTGCATAACCGCCACTGACCAACATACGCTTGCCGGCAGAAAGCAGAGCAACTCCATTCCTATCAGCATCAAAACACCAAGGATATAACGTTCCGGCCTTCTGGCAAATTCTCCGAACATCATACCAATCCCGGTATCCTGATTTCTAGCAAACCCAAGCTGCATTCTGCTGATTCCGCACTGCATAATCACGGACACAATACTGACAATCATTGTTGCCGCCATATATGCCAAAAACTGCACTATCCCTCCTCTGCTGATAAAAAACAGCACATAAAAAGGAATTAATACTGCAAACATCATCAGGCCAAGCAGAAGCGTTGCCCCGATGATCAGCCCCCAGTGTCCTGTCAGCTTCTCCCTTGCCAGTCTCTTTAATTCTGCCGATGTACGATTCATTTCTTACACTCCATATCTAACATAAATATTGTCTCTGCCTAATCGTAAATGCTGTCCTGATCCCGTTCTAAGATCTGACCTGTCTTAGCATGAATCTTAAATTCATACTCCCAGGCGTCTTTCACCAGTTCCACTTCATAAACCGGCACTCCGTCGTCGTTATCAAACTCTGCTTTGACAACAGTCGCTCCCGGAACTTCCGCAAGGGCAATCTGCTTCGCTTTTTCCACTCCTATATAGCCGCTGTGGCCTGGTTTTGTTTTCAGGTTTAACTTCCACTGATAGCCGATTAATTTGCCGGTGCGGGCATGGTACTCTAATTCGTACTTTTTGCTTCCTTTCTGCATCTTAACCTTATATTCTTCAATTCCATCGTCAAATTTCAGCCGAATGCTGATGATCTGCCCGCCTTTTACCTTTTTCTTTGCCAGTCTTTTGCATTTGCTTTTGCTGATGATTTTCTTGGAACTGGGCTTTACCCGCAGTTCTTCCATATCATATTCTATCAGCTTTCCATCGGAAGCCCGGTAGGTCAGATCATATTCTTTGGTTCCTTTCATCAGTTTTACTTCATAGACCAGATTACCTTTTTCGTAATCTCTGTCTATCTCTATAATGACCGCGCCTTTTACCTCTTTCTTTGCCAGTCTTTTCACCTGACTGTCACTGGTGATTTTCTTAGCGTAAGCAGTGTTTGGAACGGCCAGAATCCCAATCAATGCCAGACAGCATATCATAACAATCTTCGCTGATAATTTTCGTTTTTCCATAAGTCATTCCTCCTGAACTTTCATTTGACAATTTTATGCTGCATAATTAATATTTTTCCCTTTGGCTTCTTCTGCTCCAAGGGTTTTTTTACTCTGCTCATAAGGATCAGCCGGGTATTTGATTCTGGTGGAGGTGGTTCCGCCGGACACATAGGTTTTTCCGCATTCCGGGCAGACAGATGTGTGAATGCTGACTGATGCGGAAACTACTTTGCCGTCCTCCTGGGCCGCCTTGTTATAGGCATTGGACACATGTTCCCCCTCGTGAGCCCGCACTGCGCTGCCCGCCGCTTCCGGAGAGATATGGGCTGCCGATTTAAACGACACATTCTCATTGGAACCATCCTGATATTTGCGCTTTGCACAGGTCTGGCAGCGTTCCTTATCCTTGGATATCTCTTTCACTGAACCGTCTTTGCTTTCCCGGACTCCCGGGGTTTTCTCCTGGTTCTGGTTTCCCTGACGGACCCGTTCCTCTGCATTTCCGTACATTCCGGTATAATTCCCATAATTGCTGTAGCTGTTTCCTCCGCCGATTGCTCCTACCATCACAGACACCTCGCTTTTCTGATATATTTTATTCCATCTCTTCTATACACATAATCACTATATCATATTTTTTTCATTTTGACAAACAGTAAAAAAGAGATTATACTGCATTACAGGTAAAATAAATGTCACTCTGTTATAACATATATCGTAAGGATCGTGCTATGAGACAACAAGAAAAAGAAGAAACTGCTCTGTTTTATACGGGATGGGCATTGCTGGCCGCTGCAGGCGTCTTACTGCTTCTGCTGCGTCTGTTTCCCGTTCCCTTCCAAAAACTGCTGCTTCCCTGCGCCGTGCAGACCCTCCTTGGCATCTACTGCCCCGGCTGCGGCGGAACAAGGGCTGTCTCAGCCCTTTTGAGAGGAGATTTTCTAACCTCTTTTCTTTGTCATCCCCTGGTGCTGTACACTGCTTTCACGGGAGGCTGGTTTCTGATCAGCCAGACCATAGAGCGGCTGACCAGGCACAAATTAAAAATCGGAATGAAATACAAGGACGGCTATGTGTGGGCCGCCCTCATAATTGTCGCTGTGAACTTTATCATAAAAAATGCGCTGCTGCTTTTTTGGCATATTGATTTGCTGAAAGGAATTCAGCTGTAATGCCTTCCAGAGCATTTTTCAAACACACTCTAATCCTCAATAAACTGGTCGTGCACCGCCCGCATTGCCTTATCCACATCTTCTTCATTGATCAGGACGGTAATGCGGATTTCTGAGGTGGCTATCATGCGGATATTAATGCCTACGTTATACAAAGCCTCAAACATTCTGGATGCAACGCCGGGATTGGACTGCATGCCGGCGCCTACAATGGATACTTTTGCCACTTTGTCATTCACTTCAATTTCTCTTGCCGTAATCCGGTTTTTATGCTCCTTTAAAACAGCAACCGTCTCTTCGGCATCCTCTCTGGCTACCGTAAAAGAAATATCTTTTGTTCCTTCTCCTCCGATGGACTGGAGAATGATATCCACATTGATATTATTTTTAGCCAGTAAATCAAAGATTTTAAAAGCAATTCCCGGTACGTCCTTTACCCCCAGCACTGCGATTCTGGCTGTATTTTTATCTACTGCAACTCCGCTGACAAGCATACTCTCCATGTCTGTCTCCTCCTTTACGATGGTTCCCTGGGCATTGTTCAAGCTGGAACGGACTACCAGCTGAACACCATATTTCTTTGCCATTTCCACAGAGCGGTTGTGAAGGACCTTTGCGCCCAGCGTCGCCAATTCTAACATTTCATCATAGGTAATCTGTGAAATCTTCTTGGCATTGGGCACAATTCTGGGATCGGCAGTGTAAACGCCCTCCACATCCGTGTAAATCTCACAGGCGTCTGCGTGGAGCACTGCTGCAAGCGCCACCGCTGTGGTATCTGAGCCGCCCCGGCCCAGCGTGGTAAGATCGTCATATTTATTCACACCCTGAAATCCTGTGACAATGACAATCCTGCGGTTCTCCAGTTCATGGCGGATGCGCTGGGTGTCAATTTTCTTAAACCGGGCATTGCCGTACCGGGAGGAAGTCTGCATCATCACCTGAAACGCATTCAGGGAAATGGACGGCACGCCCAACGCTCCCATTGCCATGGACATCAAAGCCGCAGAAGTCTGCTCTCCGGTGGCCAGAAGCATATCCATCTCCCGTTTTGAAGGATTGGGGGAGATATCTCTTGCCAGCTCCAGCAAACCATCCGTGGTTTTACCCATGGCGGACAATACCACCACCACATCATTTCCCTTCTGATATTCCTCAATGCAGCGTTTTGCCACATTGTAAATCCGTTCTTTATCTGCTACGGAGCTGCCTCCGAATTTTTTTACGATTAACATAATGTTCTCCTGAACTATTTTTGAATGAGATAATCGATCATTTCACAGCCTTTTGCAATATGATGGCTGCTTTCTGCCGCTTCTTTTTCATTGTATTTCCATGTATGTTCCTGAATTCTGCTGCTGTCATATAAAAGATAAGGCACATCGTCTCCGGTATGAGTGCGGATACAGATGGGCGTGGGATGATCCGGCATAATCAGCATCCGGAACGCTTCTTCCGCCTCTTCCAATCCCTGTTTGATGGGCCCAATCACCCGCTCATCCAAAAACTGGATGGCCTGCACTTTTTTCTCAATGCTGCCCTGATGCCCCATTTCATCCGGCGCTTCCACATGCACATACACGAAATCACAGTTTTCTCTGGTCAGGGCTTCCACGGCAGCCTTGGCCTTGCCCTCATAATTGGTGTGAAGCCCGCCGGTTGCGCCCGGAACGGAAATATTTTTCATGGATGCGCCTACGGCGATTCCCTTTAATAAATCCACGGCTGACACCATGGCGCCTTTCAGTCCTGTTTTTTCTTCAAAAGAGGACAGGGACGGCCTGGTGCCGGCTCCCCAGAACCAACAGGAATTGGCCGGCCGAAGCCCCTGCTTCTTCCGCTCCAGATTGATGGGATGGCTGACCAGAATCTCATAGCTTTTCTTCATCATTTCCCGCAGAATATCATCCTTTGGCAAATGCTGGCCAACGGTCTGTCCCAGTACGTCGTGGGGCTGAACCAGGTTTATCACAGAGCCTTTTTCCCAAATGAGAAGATGGCGGTAACTGGTGCCTGTGTAAAAATGATAATTTTCTGTCTCCAGCTCCTTTTTCACCGCCTCCAGCAGCACTGCTGCATCCTCTGTGGATATTTCATCGGAGCTGTGATCCAGAATCTTCCTGTCCTCGTAATGTTCCTCTTCCTCCGACAGCGTGACCAGATTACAGCGCAGAGATACGTCGTCTTTTTTCATATCCACGCCGATGCTTAAAGCCTCCAGGGGAGAACGGCCGGAGTAATAAATTTTCGGATCATACCCCAGTACAGACAGATTAGCCGTATCGCTTCCCGGCGACATTCCATCGGGAATGGTGTGCACCGTTCCAATCTCTCCCGCCGCCGCAAGCTGATCCATAACAGGCGTTTTGGCATATTCCAAGGGTGTCATTCCCTGTAACTCTTCCAGAGGACGGTCTGCCATTCCATCCCCAAGCACAATCACATATTTCATAATCTCCCTCTCTATTCTAAACTACGCGGATTCTCTGTAAAATGTTCTTAAGTCCCCGGGCTTTCTCTTCATATTCTTCTTCCGTCATAACTTCTGTCAAAAATCCCTGCTCGCCGGCCATTCCTTCTGCCTCTATCCATTCCACCGGGCCAAACTGTTTCTCCACCGCCTCTTTCGGTTCCTGGGTTCTCACAAAAAACCGGCTCTCTGCTTTCTTATAGTCAACCAAATCCATTTTCCGGGAGCTCCAGGAGATCAGAATATTTTTGTTCCGATGTTTGGCGATATCCACAATGTCTGCCACTACTGCGCTGGCTGTGGGAAGCTTTCCTGCGCCGCTTCCGTAAAACATGGCGTCTCCCAGTACATTTCCATGGACAAAAATAGCATTAAACACGTCGTTGACATTGTAAAGAGGATGTTCTTTCGACAAAAGAAACGGAGCAACCATCGCGCAGTATCCTTCCGGCGTCTTTCTGCTGGTTGCCAGAAGCTTGATAACCCTGCCCATGGCTTTGGCATAACGGATGTCTGCGGCTGTGATTCTGGTAATGCCTTCGGTATAAATCTCTTCAAAATCCACCTGCTGTCCGCATACCAGGGAAGTGAGAATTGCAATCTTCCTGCATGCGTCATAGCCCTCAATGTCCGCAGTGGGATCTGCCTCCGCGTATCCTCTGGACTGGGCGTCTTTTAACACATCCTCAAATTCCAGTCCTTCAAAGGACATTTTGCTGAGCATATAGTTGGTAGTTCCGTTTAAAATTCCTGTAATTTCTTCAATTTCATCTGCAGTCAGGGAAGAATTCAGCGGACGGATAATGGGAATCCCGCCGCCCACGCTTGCTTCAAACAGGAAATTAATGTTCTGTTCCCTGGCAATGGCAATCAGTTCTGCGCCGTGTTTTGCCACCAATGCTTTATTGGAGGTGGTCACGCTTTTCCCTGCCAGCAACGCCTGTTTTACAAAGGTATAGGCCGGCTCCACGCCGCCCATGGCTTCCACCACCACCTGCACCTCCGGGTCTTTGGCAATGATATTATAGTCATGCACTACTTTTGCTTCCATGGGATCTCCCGGAAAATCCCTCAGATCCAGAATATATTTTACTTCAATTTCCTCTCCTGCGCGTCTGGCAATGCTCTCCTGATTGGTCTGCAGAACCTCCACTACGCCGGAGCCTATGGTTCCGTATCCTAAAATTGCAATCTTTATCATAACTTCCTCCATTCTGTCACTCTCTGGCCAATATTTTTAAATAATGAATCCCTTCCTGCTGCTCAATGTTTTCCACCATCTGGGACACATTTTTCGTATCCGGCAGCACGTCCACGCTCAGGGTCAAAGATGCGACCCCGTTTACCGGAATACTCTGATGGATGGTAAGGATATTTGCGTGAAAATCCGCCACAATCCCCAACACCCGGGACAGCAGCCCCGGTTCATCATCCATCTGAATCACCATGGTAATTGTCTTGCCTCTGGCATTATCATGGAATGGAAAAATATCATCCTTATACTTGTAAAAAGAGCTGCGGCTGATGCCCACCATGTCTGTGGCTTCCTGCACCGATTCCGCCCGCTCTGATTCCAGAAGTTTCTTTGCCTCCACCACTTTCAGCAAAACTTCCGGAACAGCTTTTTTCTTCAAAACAAAATATTTTGTCTTTTCTTCCATGTTCTCCTCCGGTTCGCTGCTGTGCTTTTTGTATGTCTACAGAATACATCTGTACTCACAGGGAAGATATTAGCATATTTATTTTTGAAATGCAACCTCTTTTTAAAATTTTCTGCTGCCGCCGCTGCTGCTGCGTCCGCCGGCCCCTTTGTGCACGGTACTTTTCCCGCCGCTGCCGGAGCCGGAGCTTTCCCGCTGGATATGTCTGTGGGTGACAAACTGGTTGACAAAATGATCTTCTTTTTTCTCAAGACGGACGCTTCCGTTTTTCTCAATGGGGTATTGATAACTGCCGGATTTGAAGCGGTATGCGCCGATAATCCCGCCTGCAGTAATTCCGCCTGCTGCAAGGGCCGCAATCCCCGCAATCAGAATCTCCAGTCTGCTGATGCCCCGGTGTGCCTGCCGATAACTGGTTACTTTGCCGGTATCTTCCTCCTGAAGATAATTTTGTTCTGGATTTTCTTCCAAAACGGCACGGCTGACCTCCTTCAGCATGGCTGTTAAGGCGTTTCCATACTGTTCCCGGCTTACATCGTCATATCCCGCGTCCAAAACCCGCTCTGTCCTGTCATCGGTGATGTAAAACTGTCCTTCTCCGAACGCCCGGATTACAATTTCCCGGTTATCCATATCAATTCCGCAGATAATCCCGTTATCTGAGACGGTATGCTCATCAAAAAAAGTTTCTGCATATGCCGTGGCATCCAGGCCCCCGGCATCCCCGGCGGTATAGGCCATCATATCCCATCCGGTGGTCTTTTCCAGCCCGGCAAGCTGCTGGGTAATCTCTTCCGATTCTTCCTGTGTCAAAAGACCGGCATCGTCAAAAAGCTGGACATTCGTTTCCGGCAGCTGTTGTTTTTCCTGGGCCTGCAGGGAGAGTTCAGGGTTCAGCAGGCAGCATAACAGCAGCAATAAAAGCCATAATTTATGTATTTTATTCCTCATATCAGAAAACCTCCCACCAGTCCAAGAACAAATACGATCAGGGACACAAGCCCGCTGACGGTCCACACCTTTTTATAATCTACCGGAAGTTCTCCGCATACTTTCCCGTTCTGCCCGTTCATGGAATAGTAATACATTTTGCCGTCCCTGCCCTGATAGGTGACAGTCCACACCGGAAGCATTACATAATCCCAATGCTCCCTGCTGCAGTTCAGGCGGCAGTTTTTCACTGATACGGAATGGTAGCCTTTCACCGTTTCCCGAAGAAGCTGCTTTCCGTATGCTTCTGCTTCCCCCTTCACGCCGTTTTCCAGTTCTGCCCGTTCCATATCCCGTTTTTCTGCTAAAAATCCGGATAAATAACTCATCTGAAACTCCTGGATATGGCTCACATCATAGGGCAGAATCCCCTGGGCCAGTGTTCCGTTTGCTTTCTTTAAGGCATTTCTGGTAATATCCTCTAAATGGATTTCGCCTTCCCGCTCCACCCGGTAAACTTTGGTTTCCGTATATTCCGTATCGCCGCTGCGCCATACCCGCACATTCCTGCCTTCCGCCTGCAGCGCTCCTTCCAGATCCATATCTGCCATCCAGTAAGGAAAATACACACCGGAAATTTTCTCAATCTGGCTCTTATGAAAAAACGCCCTGGGCACAAATTTCTTATGATGGACATAATCCAGAAATTTTTCCACCGCCTGTTTCCGGTCGATGGCAAAGGGTATGATTTTATCCGGCAGAAATTCTCCCGACACCCTTCCCGATAAAATCACCGGATTATGGCAATAATAACAGAAGGATGCGGCTGTGGTTTCCTCTGTGACAATTTCCGCGCCGCAGCTTGGACAGTGATAGATACTGCCTGCTTCCTCCCGGGGAGCATGGACGTTCTCCTGATTTTCTCCCATCGGATCATGGGGGTTTGCCTGATTCTCCTCTTGCAATGCATGGTTGTTTTCTTGATTTTCCCCTTCTGCTTTTGGCTGCAGCCGGTTGATTTCTTCCTGAGAAAACGCAGAAGCACAGTATTCGCACTTGTACTTCTGCGTTCTTGGATGAAATACCAGTTCGCCGTCACAGTTCGGACATTTGTAGCTGACAACTGCCATTTATCTTCTCCTTATTCTGATAAAAACTAACATTCACGATATGGAAATTATTGTCCTGCCATTCCGGCCGGTTTTCCACACTCCGAGCAGAACTTGCCTTCATTAACCGCACCGCAGGCACAAGTCCATGTTCCGGCCGGCGCAGGCTTCTGTGCACCGCATTCGGAGCAAAATCTGCCGGTATTCACATGGCCGCAGCTGCAGGTCCAGGCTCCGGTCTGCTTCGGCTGAGGCTTTCCGCATTCCGAGCAGAATTTACCGCTGTTTTGCGCACCGCACTCACAGGTCCAGGCTGCCGGCCCACTGCCTGTATGCTGATTCGGATGAAGCTGTGCAGCATTGGGATTCTGCTGCATATTGGAATTCTGCATCTGCATTTGCTGCAGATTGGCTGCGGAGGCTGCAGACATGGCGCTGCCGCCGGCCTGCATCCCCAGACCCATTCCCATAAATCCCGCCATGGCACCGTTGGCATTGGAGCCTGCCGCTTCCATTCCTCTTGCCACATGGCCCTGCATATAGCCTTCCCGTACGGAAGGATCGCTGAGCATTGCGCCTTCGTTGCGCATATTGATCAGCTCTGTGGATTTCTCATCGTAAGAGACGCTGGCAATTCCTACTGCCTGAACCTCCATGCCCCGCATCCGGTTCCAGTCATCATCCAGGGTATCTGCCATGTATCTGCCAAGCTCCCGGCTTTTGGACGCCACATGGGAAATACGGATTCCGTCTGCGGACATCTGATTAATGGCAGACTGGAGAGCTTCTAAGAATTCGGAAAGATACTGTTCGTTGATATCTTCAATTTCCACCTGTCCGGCGTTTCTGGGAATCACTTCCTCATAAAACCGGATGGGATCAGTGATTTTAATGGAATACGTTCCGTGGGCCCTTAAAAACAGCTCCGCATTGTAAAAGTTATCAAAGTAATTGACCGGATTCCTGGTTCCGAATTTAATCCCTTTAATCTCCTGTAAATTGATATAAAACACGTTCTGTCTGGCAGGAGTCTGCCCGCCGAATTTGATCCGGCTGAAAGATTCCTTCACGGTATCTTTTAACTGTCCGTTGAACAGGGAGGGCAGAGAAGAATTGTCTACTTTATAATATCCCGGCTCTGCCGTATAATCCACTACCTTGCCGCCGTCCACCAACATCATAAACTGGTTGTCGTATACATGAATGACCGAACCGTTGCTGACAGTGTCTTCCGTTCCCTTCCGATTCTGCCCTTTTCTGGTCTTTACCCCTCTGGTAAAAACAGTCCGTTCTCCCATGTCATCCGGCTCATAGACTTCCAACCACTGGTCTGCCAGGCTGCCGGATACCGCCTGCGCCGCCGCTCTGATAATTCCCATTTTTAATCCTCCTGCGTTTTTCCAAGGCTTTTCCACTTCAGATAAGCATTGATAAACAAATCCAGTTTCCCGTCCATGACGCTGTCTACATTTCCGGTTTCCGCATTGGTGCGGTGATCTTTTACCATGGTATAGGGCTGCATAACGTAAGACCGTATCTGATTGCCCCATCCAATTTCCGTCACTTCTCCCCGGATATCTGCTGCCTTTTTCTCATTCTCCTCCTGCTTCAGGAGATACAATTTGGCCTTTAACATCTGCATGGCCTTGTCTTTGTTCATGTGCTGCGAACGTTCATTCTGACACTGCACCACAATTCCCGTAGGCAGATGGGTAATGCGGATCGCAGAGGACGTCTTGTTGATATGCTGACCGCCGGCTCCGCTGGAACGGTAGGTGTCAATCCTCAGCTCGTCATCCTTAATTTCAATGTCCAAATCTTTCTCAATATCCGGCATCACGTCACAGGAGGCAAAGGAGGTCTGCCGCTTGCCTGCCGCATTAAAGGGAGAAATCCGCACCAGACGGTGGACGCCTTTTTCTGATTTCAGATAACCATAGGCATTCTCTCCCCGCACTTCAAAGGTAATAGATTTAATGCCTGCTTCTTCTCCGTCCAGAGAGTCCAGTACTTCCACGTCAAATCCCTTGTCCTCCGCCCACCGTTTGTACATCCGGTAAAGCATGGAATTCCAGTCGCAGGATTCAGTTCCGCCTGCCCCTGCATGAAGGGATACAATGGCGTTTTCCATATCGTATTCCCCGGACAAAAGGGTTTTGATTCGGATATTTTCAAAGGCTTCTTCAAATTCCTGTAAGGATTCCTCGATCTCCGGGATCAGGGAAGCATCGTTTTCCTCATAGCCCATTTCCAACAGCGTTTCGATGTCCTCAAACTGACCGGAAAGCTGCGCATATGTCTCCACATCGTCTTTTAAACTTTTCAGTTCTTTCATTTTCACCTGGGAAAGTTCTGTGTTGTCCCAAAAATCCGGGGCTTCCATTTCCCGTTCTAATTCCTGGATTTTCTTCTCTTTGTTAGCCAGGTCAAAGTGAATCCCTCACTTCCACTAATGGTTTTTTGTATGTGTTCAACGTTGTTTTGAACTGGTCTAATTCTACCATTGTGTCACCTTCTTTCTAATTATATATTCCAGAAATATTATACGGGTTTCCCGTGGGAACGTCAATGGGCAGAGAGAAAATCTGCTGCCCCTGGAACAAAATCATCTTAATAACTCCATGACTGACAACTTATTTTGATATTTTAATGCCGCTTCTGTAATAGTACTGCTGCACAAAATGACAATGATACAGTAAAAAACAGCGATACCAAACGGAAACTGATAATTCAGATAACTCATCAGGCTGCTTTTCAGAAAACTGCAAACAGCATACCCAATACCGCCGCCAATGACAAGCGATAAGGCAAGGCCGACAGATACCACAATCAGACTTTCGTAATGTATCATGGAAGAAAGCTGCTTTTTTGACATTCCCACAGAGCGCATAAGCGCAAATTCTTTCCGTCTCGTTATAATACCAGTCAATATGGTATTCCATACATTCATTACTGAAAAGCAGCCTATGAATATGATTCCAGCTGCAAGTGCAAATTCTGTTCCCTGCAGAAAATTTTCGTTTTGGGCAACAGCAGACGAAAGGGTGACAGCATCCAAACGGGGATGCTCTGCCAAAATCTGTTCTATTTCTTTTTCCGCCTGCTGTTCAAAATCATCTCCCACACGAATTACATATTGATACGTCAAGTTGCTGTCTGCAATCTTTTTCATAGAATCAACTGACAATAATAACATATCAATCTTATCTCCATTGTTCCCTATTTTGGTTTTATCAAGAATTGCCGCTATCTCAAATTGCATATTCTCGCTATGATTTCCGTCAAAAACCTTCAATGTGACAGATAGGCCGACCTCTGGCTGCATACGGAACGTTTCCTCAAAATCATCTGGCCTGCCAATAATAAGCTGATTTTGCGATACCAGCTTCTCATAATCAGGAATTCTCCCATCTGAAATACAACTCTGCAGTAATTCCATATCCTCCTGTACAAATCCCACAATTTCTGCATCCGACTCCGCTGCCTGTAAATCGGCAGACACAGGGAGATGCCAGTCGTCTGCAATTTCTTTTATACCAGAAACATTAGCCAAATCATTGTATATTTCATCTGTAAAGGGACTTTCTGCCTGAACCTTCTCCAAAGCATTTTCCCGCAGTTCCTGATTGGTAAAACTTATCACAAACTGCCCTCTTGCAAAACCAGATAACGCCATTTCCCTTGCATCTACCGAGGAAAGGACAGATGACAATCCCAGCAGCAATACTCCCGTCAGGATCAGGGAACTTATCGTCAGTATATTCTTTTTCTTATAACGCAAAATTTGGATTTTTGCCAGAGAATACGCGGATAACCTGCGTTTTTTGGTATGTTTGCGTAAATTGTTCTCTGCTTCATAACGAGAAGCTTCTATGGGCGAAATAGTTGACGCGATCTTAGCCGGCTTTTGAATCGACAATCGCACTGTGATATAAGTCAGGGCTGCAGCCAACGGACAAACCCAAACTATATTGCTTATTCTGAACCCCTGCGGCACTAAAACATAAGATAACAGAGTCCCTGCGATCAGTCCAAACGGAACGGCAGCCAATGTAAGGTAGAAGCCTTCTTTCAGCACAAGACTTTTTATCTGTTTTGCTGTCATGCCAATGGTACGCAATTGACCATATTTCTTAATGGAACTGATAATCGAGATATAAAAAATACAATATATCACCAATATACCTGCCATGATAATAATCCCAAGACCTGCAGCTGCCGCGGCAATCATCAGGGCAGAAGGCTGACTAAGTTTAACAAAAGCTTCATTCACAGACAGCGGCTGTTTTATTCCAGCATCCGCAGCTATTTGCGCCGCTGTATCTGCAGCATTTCCATGTTCCGCCAAAACATCTTTCTTGATCCGAAACATAACCGCAGGCGGAAACTTCTCCCATCCATCTATCGCCGCAAAATATTCTTCCGAAACAACAGCGGCATACAAAGTTCTTTCTGTTCCGCCTGCCGCCGTTTCCAGATAACCAGATATGACAAAATCCGCTTTTTTCCGTTCATCAGAAACAGGCAATGAAATAATATCTCCAATCCCTGCATCTATTTTTTGACTAAGGAGATATTCTTCTTCAATTATGATTTCATTTTCCGCTTTCGGCATTTCCCCCTCGGAGACAGATAACCCGTTTAAAATGAGGCTGTCTTTATTTGAGTAAGAAATATTCAAACGTTTCTCACCATCTTTCATACTTCCTACCGCAGCGGTCAGCCCTGACAATGCTATACGCGGGTCTGCTGATATTTCACTGTACTGTTCTTTTGTCATACCGGAAATTAGTGCATGATAGGAGCCTGTAATATGATTGCCGCCAGTTTGATTCACATAAAGAATCCCTGAAGCCAACAGCAATACAGCCGTCATGAGAAACGCGGCCAATGCAATCGCAGCGGCAGTCAGCCACTTTTTTAATTTGTCATGCTTTAACTGGGCAGAAACAATTTTATCGATCACATAACTGGTATCATTTTCAAATGGTAAAGTCATTGTTCCACCTCCCTATGCCTTAATTTTTCCATCTTCAATTCGTACAATGCGGTCGGCAAGCTGCGCTATCTCCTGATTGTGGGTAATCATGACAATCGTTTGATTAAATTCACTGCCTGTACGTTTCAGCAGCCCCAATACATCCGCGCTGGTATGGCTGTCAAGATTTCCTGTTGGTTCATCTGCCAACACAATGGCCGGCTTTGTGACAAGGGCACGGGCAATGGCTGCTCTCTGCTGCTGGCCTCCGGAAAGATTGTTTGGCATATTATAAAGCTTATCCTCTAATCCCAGCATAGAAACCACCTCATTCATGAATTTCCGGTCCGCCATATCGCCATCCAATTCCACTGGCAGAACAATGTTTTCGTACACATTCAAAATGGGAACAAGATTATAGTTTTGGAAAATAAAACCAATGTTGCGGCGGCGGAAAATCGTAAGCTGTTCATCATTCATTTCCGCAAGTTCTTTACCCCTGACGCGGACAGAGCCAGATGTGGGAATATCAAGACCTCCCATCATATGCAGTAAGGTGGATTTTCCGCTGCCGGAAGTGCCCACCACCGCCACAAATTCCCCCTGCTCCACCGAAAAATCCACCCCGTCAAGGGCCCTGGTAATGTTTGGCCCGGCTCCATAATATTTTTTCAAATCTGTTGTCTGCAAGACACTCATGCGAATACCGCCTTTCTTCGTTTGATAGGCATATTATAAAATTGAAATGTAACAGAAATGTCCTAAACGCTATGGAAACATCGGTGTACAAGGGGTACAAACGAGATAAAATAGAAATGAGGGTCGATAGAGTGGAAGTATCAGATTTTCCACTCTATCTGAACACGGTCGCTGGTCGCTCTGATTGTCAAAATCAGAATGTCAGCGGCTTTTCTTTTGTCGTCAAAATCTATGCTGTCCCAGTTGTCGAGATAATACGATAACTTTTTTATCTGCTGGGGCGATATGGTTTCAACGCTCAATTCGGCGATTGCCTTTGAAATGGTCTGGCGTCGGGTGTCCAGTTCTTCAATTTTTTTGTTGGCGTAGGCAAGCAAGGTCGCATTGGCTCCGGTCAGCGTGTCCAGCAGCTTTTCAATTTCTGCCTCCACCTGTGCCAGTTCCACTTGATAGGCAGTCAGTTTCGGATTGACTTTTTCCTCTCTGCCGTGGAGTATCTGAAAGTCTTTGAACTTTTCCTGCATGGCCGAGAAAATGAATTGCTCAAATTCTTCTTTGCGGATTTTCCCGCAGCCCGGACAGCCTTTATTTTCTGTCCGTTTGGTACAGCGGAAATACCCGGTGTTGTTTGGTACATGGGTGGCTTTCAGAGCATACCCACAATGCCCGCATTTGATTTTTCCGGCCAGCCAAGTATTTTTCGGTTTCCGTCCCTGCTGAAAGGTGGTATTTGCCATAAGTTTTTTCCGGCATTTCAGCCATGTGTCAGAGGAAATGAGTGCTTCGTGGGGAGCGATAACAAGTATCTGGTCTTTTAAGCACCTGTCCTTGTCCTCCTTCACATCCCGCCCCTGATAGAGATAGCAGCCGTTTGTTCCGGCAAAGTCGGAAGCGTCATTCACAATCGCTGCGCCCTGGCTCTTGAAAAATTCGTACAGCTCCAAATCGGCCTGTGCGTAAACGGGGTTTCTTAAAAGCTGGGAAAGAAATGTACGGAACATGGATTTGCCATAAATTTTTATGTCATGTTCCTCGAAGTATCGGGTAATATCTCCGAAGGAGGTTTCCGGTTCAGCGTACATTTCAAACATCAGCCGAACATGGTCGGCGGCTACGGGGTCGGCAACCATTTTCTTTGTGCGGATACCCTCTACCACAGTAGGCTCTAACTGATAACCGTATGGTGCCTGCCCGCTCATGTGGAAGCCTTTCAGGCACCGGGAATAGTAGGCGTCTGTGACACGTTTCTGAATTGTCTCCCGTTCAAGCTGGGCGAATACAATGCAGATATTCAGCATGGCCCGGCCCATTGGGGTCGAAGTATCAAACTTTTCCGTGGAGGATACAAACTCCACATCGTACTCTTGAAACAGCTCCATCATCGTTGCAAAGTCCAGAATAGAGCGGCTTATACGGTCCAGCTTGTACACGATGACCCGCCGGACCTTTCCCTTGCGGATCTCGCCCAGCAGCTTTTGAAACTCCGGCCTGTCCGTATTCTTACCGGAATAGCCTTTGTCCTTGAATACCCGGCAGCTCCCACCTTTCAATTCATACTTGCAAAAGTCGATCTGACTTTCAATGCTGATACTGTCCTTGCGGTCTACTGACTGTCTTGCGTAAATACAATCTTCTCTGATAAATTCCATATTGGGCTCCTTTCCTTGTTGGAATGGAGCTACCAACCTTACAACTATATTATACCATCAGCAGCCCCGGACAACAATGTTGCGAATGATTAGGGAAATCTGTCCCCATATTTGCTGAACACCTCGTAAAGACAACGCTCAATTTCTTTTTTGCGCTGTTCTTTCTCCTTCGGGGGAAGTACCGGCGTGAGGCTTTCCAGCACAATGATCTTCCCTTGAAATGCGACAGACTTTGTTTCTCGTTCATAAGTGACAGCTTGCGTCATTGAAAACCTCCTTTGCGAAAGTGCGTGTATATGCCAGCCTTTCCCACTTGTCCCGTGGGGAAATGTCAAAAGACGGCACCCAGCAGGTGCCGCCCTTTGAGTTTTCTCCACTTCGGGTCAATGTGGCCCGAGGTCAGTAAGGACTGGAAAGGTACTTTTCTTTGGCGTCCTCCACGCTGTTGAGGTCGAATACTTCATAAAGCTGCCCCACAACACGCCGTATATCCTTCTTTGAAAATCCGCAGTCCTCCATTGCCATAATGACATAACCACGGCAGGCGTCATTGCTCCATTCGTCCGGTTCCAAGCCGGGGATCATTCCAAACGCATTTCCCATAAAGTGCTCCTTTTTTGAAAAGATGGGGAGCCACGCCGGATCGGTTGGCCTATCATCAGACAGCATTGCCGGGGGCTCCCCATAGGTTTTCACTTCATTTCAGACACACCGGACGGGCATAGGCTTCATGCCCCATAGTATTTCAACTCTCCCCATTCTGATGGCAAGGCGTTCTCATTGCCTGCGACGGCTCACGGCTTGCAAGGCCGCTTCAACGCTCGAACTGTGACTAAACGCAAGTATCCGGGTTCTACGCCTGTTCCGGTGGAGCCAGCCTTGCCCCACCTATGGCATGGACCTGTTCGCTCGCTCAGTTTTACAAAGACTGTATTCTCTGAAATCCGAGGTCATGGCGGGTCTGTCACACAGCGCGTTCCCCTTCGTATCCGGGTGTCTTTTTATTCAATTTTCAATCTGCATGAGGCTTGTCTGAACCTCGGGCCATTGTGACCCGAAGTGTTTTGCCTCTCATAAGCCATTTCATTTTCCGGCCCAAATCGGTACTCATTACAAAGAATTTTTCAAAATTTTTTCTAAGCGCCGCAGGCCTCGCTCGATTGCGACACGAACCACTTTTTCATGGACGCCCTCTGCCCGGGCAATGTCCTGTTTGGTCATGCCGAGAATGAAATGAGCATAAATCCGTTTTGCCTGTTTGTCCGGCAGACTGGAAATCGCTGCGTGAAGCTCCTGCATGGTCACTTTCCGTTCATACAGTTCATGGGGAGATAAAGCAACAAAGACAGCTTCATGCTCCAGCCCGTCATCCCGATCAAGGGAATAATAGGCTTTGTGGCGGTATGTACGCAGCCGATAAGCAGCCTCTTTACGATCAAACTCTTTGAACATTTCTGCAACTTCTTCCGATACTTCCATGAAGCAATCTGATGTATAGAATGGGTAATAGTCCCGCAAATTGATAATAGCCATATTGACCTCCGTTTCGGTTGTTGGTTGACGAGTGACCGAAACGAAGGCGGCGGGGAGCGGCACCGGGGAATGGCTTCGGGCCAACATGACCCGAAGCTACCCCATAAGAACACAAAAGCGCCCGGGCGGCATGAAGCCACACGGACGCATGAAATTACATATTCATTTATGTATTGTCTGATTTCACATTCATAACCAGACTGTCCCGGAGGGGGCGCTACGCTTTTTTTAGCTGGTGCAGATCATGGGTACTGTGAAAAAAGGCAAAAATAGACACGGCGGCAATCCTCCTATATGCCGCCGTGGATTTACACGGTGTTAGGTCGTCGTTGGTTTAGGGTAGACGAAAAAACGGCGGCTCTGAAAATCAAAGCCGCCGCTTCATAGGCGCATGGAAATGTGTCTGCTGTACGACGGCTTTTTTTCTTTTGCCGTCGTGCGGCAGAATATAAGGGATAGATTGCTTTTTATATGTCTTATACCCTTTGACGAAATGTATCAGTTGAATATTTCCTAACCAAAGATATGGCAATAAAGTAGTATAGAATACACATTCCTATGGAAATTACACCGAGAAATATAGAAGATGTTTTTATCTTTATAACCCTTAGAAAGATAAAAAAGGGTGCAATTTCAAGAATACGATAGTGACCACTTTTCACATCTGTTCCAGAAGTATAGGGTTGTAACAGATAGTACATCAGCAGATAGTGTACGGAGAAAAATGCGCTTAAACACATTGCCAACAAAATCCATAAGATGTAGTCTGTCACTTTTCCAATGCCGTTGGCGTACATTATAACGCCCAAGCCCATTCCAATCGACAACGCTGGCAGTATATTTATTTTGATAAGTTCACGCAATCGTATAATGAACAATTTGAAAACGAGGTCAGCTTTCTTGAAAAAATTGTAGTTCAATAAGCTATAATCGCAGTTCATATACAAAGCCTTTGTGAAACTCCCGCCTCTATTTACCAGATACATCATAAAAAACAGGAATGATGGC
The DNA here is from genome assembly GCF_056822245.1 of Petralouisia sp. NCBI lineage: Bacteria > Bacillati > Bacillota > Clostridia > Lachnospirales > Lachnospiraceae > Petralouisia > Petralouisia sp. The sequence continues at coordinate 33,587 of NZ_JBQIOP010000042.1, forward strand.
GACCATTTCGACAGCACCAATTGCATTTTGGATGGACACAAGTAGCTTATAAGCAATAACACAACTGTTAATGCCATGAAGCCTAAAGCAATTTGGTTTGAAGATCTCCACAAAACTTTCCTGTGCCGTTTTACAAACAGCGCATTTAGATAGTCTGCACCTTTTTTACTACTGTATATGTTCGGCTCAAAAGATATTGCCTGTTCGGCGTGATTATATTCATTCGGCGTTACTGAGCATATTGCCTGCGACAAAATCTGGCGGTACAAGGAATGATAAAGACGAAAAGAACAGACTTTATAAACTGAGAGGATACTTCCCGCAATAGCAAGTGCCATAAGCACTGTACTTAACTCAATAGGCAAAATTACCCCTAAAAGAGGAAGGCCATAGGCACAAAGTAATAATAAAAATATCAAACCCCAAATTATAAAATTTATCTTATCTTCGTTGGGGGCATTTCCTGTACGCTCATAATATTTCAAAAGGATCGCAACAACATCCAGTTTTAGGCCCACCACGAAAAAAGGAATTAGCACAGATTGCAGAATCGGAAGTCCTATCAAGCAACTTGATAAAGCCCCCATTGCGGCAAATCCAATAAATGTTTTCAAAATATAATAACTGTAATTACTCACAGCATAGTATCGACTGTCCATCCGCAAGAGCATAAGTGCATAATACTTATCTTTTTTCGGCTTGAAAATGTAGGTGTTTGTAAATGAACCAAGAACCGTTAAGAAAATAAGTATATGAAAAAATAATTGCGGTTTAGCAACTGCCGGATAAAAGGAAATTGCCCATAGAAACATTGCCCCAAAATAAATCAGTTTTTCGGCAAATGTGGATATAATTTCCCAAAGAACAGATAACACATTCGCAAAACACTTTACCTTGTAAGAGCCATAAAAACCGTCCGGTAAAAAATGCTTGATGATCGGAGTCTGTTTAATCGCATACATAATGCAGTTGACCTGATATGTGTTTTTCAAGAGGAGGGACACCATTAAAGTTTTTATCATTCCGTTCCCTCCCTGAGAGCGGATATAATCCTCTCTTTGAAAGCCTCGCCATTCAGATCGGAAAATTCCAAATGCTCCAGTAATCCATGATTCAGTAAGACAATCTCATCACATAGATTTAGAGCCAAATCCATAATGTGCGTTGAAAGTATTATGATAGAATGTTGTTTTAGCGTGCGTAGAAGTTGCTTCATTTCTTCTGCGACAACAACATCCAGCGCAGTAAGAGGCTCATCTAATAACAGAACAGGCGGACAAACAATCATATTCACAAGCATTTGCATTTTGTTTTTCATACCATGTGAGTAATCTTTGAGCAGTTTATCCCTATCTGCTACATTAATCGCTATTTCCTCAAAATATTCATCTACTGTCTTTAGATTAGAAATATTCGCTTCGTTAATATCTAAAAAGAACTTCAGAAATTCACGCCCTGTCAGAAATGCTGGTACAGTAGGAGTAGAGAGTACATATCCTATATCATCGGGTTGTATAGGTCTTTTCTGATTGCTCGAAAGTAAATATAATTTGCCGCTGTCCTGTTTTATATCGCCGTTTAAGCAGTTAAAAAAGGTTGTTTTACCTGCTCCATTGCGCCCAAGCAGCCCGTAGATTTTCCCACTTGAAAATGTAAAACTTATATTCTGCAAGACCTGCTTTTCCCCAAACGATTTTGATAGATCTTCAATCACTAATTCCATGTATATCCTCCTTACTACGGCTCTTTTTCAAAGTGGCTCTTTCTGATAACCAAGTAATCGTAAACAAGACGAATAGCAATACAAAGGGAAGAACTGTGCGAACGGAAATCTCCCACTTCATGTACCAAATCAGGGTTCCTCCCGAAATAATCGTCAAGACCGGCATAATACTACCGAGCCATACAACCTTTCTTGAACTCAGCCCCTTTTGGATTAAGAACAGAACAACAGCACCCACTACCCAAATAAAGGTTTTTACAAACTCAATCATTTCATTACCTCCCGGTTTTTTGTTGCTTTTATCGTAGCATCGGGTAGGAGGTAGATAATTATTTTATCTACCGACCTCCCACACCACCGTACGTACGGTTCCGTATACGGCGGTTCCTTAGTTTTCACATACTTTCAAA
>NZ_JBQIOP010000043.1:0-33906 GCF_056822245.1 Petralouisia sp.
AACCTTCCAGAAGGTTGATGACGCCCCATGCGCCGAGGCCGGCGCCCAGAGCTATAACCAGGATTTTCAGGGTATCAATCGCACTTGCAAAAAAAGCCATAAAGTTTCCTCCTTTAATTTAAGAAATCATGTTTTTGTGGTGTGGCCGTTTCAGGCCAGAAACGAAAAAACGCCCCTGTGCTTTAAGAAAATTTACATCAAGCACAGGGGCGGCATGGTCCAGGATATACCTGAAAAAGTATTCAGTTGTCAGGGGAGGAGCGCGAATCCTCAAAAGAACCTCCTTCCGGTGAAAAGAAAAAGCCCGTCAAAGTCAGAAACTTTAACAAGCAGCTACATCATCATACGGCCGGTGCCTCCAAATCCTCCGCCGTGACCTCATAATTACGGTACAGCTCACCGGGACGGACCGGCAGCCTGGTTGACAGGAATTTTTCAATGTCAAAGGCATTTTTCGGGGCATAATCCGACAGATATTTATAGTTCGGGTGTCTGGTAATATCGTACTTGCGGGAGAGGAAAGGCCGGACGCCCCTGATCTGCAGGAGGCATTTCCCACCGTCCATGACGGCCAGCTCGTCCACCGACATTAAATCCTTTCCTAACTTTTGGAAATTTTGTCCGTGGGATTCCTGTGTGCCTTTGGTGACGCTGGTGTTATACATGTCGATGGTCTCTTTTCCCAGCAGGGAGTTCCAGCTTTTCAACGTGGTTTCCTCCTTGCCTCCCAGGAAAAGGGAAGCGTCGCAGTTGCCAATGATGGTGTCCATGTTGTCCTTATAAAGCGCCTTTAACTGGCTCTGCGCCTGCAAAACCAGACAGGCAGAAATCTCCCTGGAACGGATCGTCGCCATCAGCTTTTCCAGGTTTGGAATCTGCCCGATATTGGCGGCCTCGTCAATCAGGCACCGCACATGTACCGGCAGCCTGCCGCCGTACTTGTCATCGGCACGCTCACACAGCAGATTGAACAACTGTGTATAGGCCATGCTGACAAGGAAATTGAAGGTCGCATCCGTATCGCTGATAATAAAGAACAGCGCCGTTTTCCTGTCCCCGACCAGGTCAAGCTCCAGCTCGTCATACATGGTGATTTCCCGGACTTCCTTAATATCAAACGGCGCTAATCTGGCGCCGCAGGAAATAAGGATGGATTTTGCCGTCTTGCCCGCCGCCAATTTATATTTTTTATACTGCCGCAAGGCAAAGTGGTCCGGGTCCTTTTGCTCCAGTGCGTCAAAAAGCAGGTCAACGGCGTTCTTAAAGCTCTCGTCATCCTCACGGACCTCCATAGCATTTATCATTTCTACCAGAGTAGAAAAGTTCTGCTCGTTTGTCGGAGCCTCATAATAAATATAGCCAATCAATGCCGTATACAGCAGAGTCTCGGCCTTGACCCAGAAGTCGTCACCGGATTTTCCTTCCCCTTTGGTATTTGCGATCAGCACCGTTACCAGTTTCAGGATATCCTTTTCGTTGTGGATATAGGCAAAGGGGTTATAGTGCATACTTTTTGAGAAATTGATCGTATTGAACACCTTGATCTTATAAGGCTCATACACGGTTTTCCCATCCTTCCCCTTGACCGGTTTCCCGTCCTTATCCAGTTTCGGCGTGCCACGGCTTAGCAGCTTTCCTACTTCGATCAGGACCGTACCTTTTGGATCGGTGACAACATACGAACTATGGAGCTGCATTAAGTTGGGTTTTATAAAAAATCTCGTCTTACCAGAGCCGGAACCACCGACTACCAGTACATTTTTATTGCGGGCATGGGCGGGATTTTTCGGTCTGCCGGACATCATAAGCCCCTCGGTCTGCGTCAGGATAATGTTGTTTTCCGGTTTCGGGTCCATAAAAGGGGCAATATCTGTTTTGTTACCCCACCGGGCGCTCCCGTACTCCACATTTTTGCGGTACTTTTTTGCATCCTTTCCTTTGAAATAGACAGCCAGCCGCACGATCACCGCACCGCATAATCCCACCAGCCAGTCCAGCGCGGCACCCGGCCACATGCTCTGAAAGGCAAGCGTAAAACCATCGGCAATCCCTAACAATTTCTGTGAGGCGTCCGCACCAGGGGCAAGGCGCACCGCCTCGCCCAGCTTCGCAAATACCAGAAGGAACAGAAGATAGGGCAGATGAAGGATCACCTGCTTTTTCAGGGCATCGGTATCTATCTTCATCGTTCCGGCCCTCCGTGTTCCTTGTTCTTTACCCGGTCACGGCCAAGCGCCTGGGCCAGCTCCTTGAACTTATGAAGCTGTGAAAGAAGCGACGGCCTGGCGCTACGGGCAAGGTCTTTCTGCGTGTACTCCTTAAAAGCCGCAGTCAGCGCGTCCGCCTGGTTCGCCTTGAAATAGACCGTCCATTTCGGGGGATGGATCCCCAACTCCTTTTCAATATGGTAGCGGACCTGGTGTTTCCTGGCGTACCGCTCAAAGGAGCGGATTCTGCCGGAGACTTCAATGGTGTTAGCTCCGGGGTCCTTACAGGTCAGCCGTTTCATGCTGTTCCTGCCGACTTTCGGGGTAGTGCGTTCCTGCTCCATCTTACGGAGCACCGCGGCAATCGCAGCACGCAGCACCCGCCCGGACAGCTTTGCCGCCTGAATGGAGACCGATACGGTCCGCTGTTCCAAATCTTCCTGCATGAACATCCTCCTTCCTGATAAAATCTGCAATTATAAATAGGAAATAACTGTTTAACGGGCATCCCCGATCACCTGCTGGCGCGGGGCGTGCTCAAAGGCTTTTGCCGCCTGGTCCACCTGGATTTTTGCGTGTTTCAGGAGCGTCTTAATGATAGTCGCCGGGTGATTCTGTTCCTCCAGGCGCGTTGCCATATCCTTACAGCCTTCCGGGAGATATTCAGCCATATCTTTACAGACATCAGCCAAGTCGCCCATGAAGCCCCAGCAGCTATCCATGAGCTCACCGTTTTTGTAAAGCTCAAATCCGTAGCACTCGCCCCGCAGGTAGGAATCATAAGCCGCGACTTCGCTGCGCATCAGATCCTCCGCCTTTTTCCGAATAGAGCCGGTCATTTTTTCACCGTCAAATTCTTTTAATGCGTCCTCTTTCGAGACATATATCCAGCCCACCTGCCCGCTGTCCCAGGGATCATTGAAACTTGTGGTATTCATAGCAAGGCCGCTGTGGTCCATCAGATAAAGAGGCAGCGTAATGTATTTTTCGGAGATCACCTTCAGCATGGCGTCATCAACCGCCCGTTCCTCCGTCTTTGGCCCGTGCCGGAACCGGCTGCTCACAACGTTTACCATGTGTTCATACCGTTTCATGCCCGCTTCATCATGCCCCACAGTATCTAAGTACATCTCCCGAAGAAAATCGTCTTTATCCATGTAATTGTGGCTGTCTCCCAGCGCATAGCGGGGATGGAAGCAGGCCATTGTCCCAAAATGTTCGTCTACCTCACGGGGAGAGATTAAAATATCGTCCGGCTGCACCATCAGCGCATAAGGGCCTTCCACTGCCATCAGCATAAATCATCAGCTCCTTTCCGGCTCCCTGGCCTTTTTATCCGGTACTTTCGGCTCTGCCTGCGCTGTCTGTTTCCTTGCATTGTCAAGCTGTTCCCGTACCGAAATATCCCGTTTTGCCTCCGGCACTCCTGCGCCGAAGAAACCCTGCAGCTCCTGAAAGCCGATACTGTCCACATAATAGGCGGTGTCTGTACCTTTCTCATGCAGGACCAGCACATCGGAAACAGAAAGGGAATGGCCCCTGAAATCTTTCGGGTGGTCGATATTGAACCGCCTGTAAATATCCTCCAGTGTTTCGCCTGGTTCCCGCTGCCTTGCATAGACCATCTGGTAATTATCCCGGTCCACGGAAAGCCCTTTGCCCTGCACCCAATCCAAAGACATAAAACGGAGATTATCTGTATTGTCCGATAAGTCAAGCTGGTAAATGGAATATGTGCTGATCCCATACTCTTTTTCATAGGAAGAAATACGCGCTAAAAGCGGCGCCGCTTCTCCCTCCATGTGTTCCTCACGCTCAAATGCCGCCAGCCTCATGCGGATTTTTCCGGTATCTCCTGAAAGCAGCTCGTCCGCCATGCGCTCCTTCTCTACATGGGAATCCGGGTACAGGTCTGCGTAAGCCCCGTTGTTCTGCCTGAAAAATTCATCCAGATCGAAAGCCAAATCCGTGGATTCGTCAAGCCTTATATCATCCCCATCCGGTTCCTCCATAACAGTGGCTGGCTGCTGCTTTTCCTCCGGCGGGAGGGGTTGCTTCACCGCAACAATCTCACCCGCCAGCCGGTAAAATTTTTCCGGGTATTTGAACTGTTCCTTATACTGCTCCATAAAGTAATCGGGAAGATCGGCAAAACTTTCCTCACCGAGACCGGCCATGAAAAAAGTACCAGCCATGATCTCGATCATCTCACCGTCCTCATTATAAATTGCCCGGTTCAGGGGCAGCCCGTTTATTTTTCCTTCATCATTGCAGACAATCGCAACAGGCTCCGCATAAGGGTAATAGCCCTCTATGCCTCCCCCGACTGCCTCCTGCATAGATTCAAGGCTCCCGTCAAGCTCGGCCTCATAAGGCGTTTTCCCCGGCTCTATCATTAACACTTTCAAATCTGTATGTCCTCCTTCTTTTTATTTGCGGCTTTCGGTTCTTTCCCTGCCTTTTTCTGTACCTTCACCGCAGACAGCTTTTCCAGCACGGAGGCCTTTTCCTGCTCCCGGCCCTCAATCCTATATCCGGGGAGAAGCACGCCATTGACCGTAAAACAGTTCTCATGCTCTTTGGGAACAGGCGGTGAAATCTCTGCAAACAGATGGGAATAGGCTTTTTTCCGCCCGTCTAGATACTTCACGGCAGCAGCTTTGTCCGTATAGCGTTTCCTGTCCTGCCCTGCAAGGTGGATGTTGTAGCCTTCCCTGGGCGAATTGAGATATAGATCCCATGTCACATACCAGGCAACCGGGATGCTCTGCTTCATCTGTCTGTCATATTTGGTATCTTCCCTGATCCGGCAGAACATCTTATAGACCCGGTTGCTGATTTCCTCTAGGTCACTGTCTTTAGAATAAGGCTGCCACCTGTTCCCTGTATGCTTGACCTCCGGGGTGCGTAAGTATGCCAGCGCCCGGTCAAGCCGCTGCGTGGCCGCCGCCTGCTGTTCCCATTGCTTTGCTGCAGCCACTACGATGTCATAGGCTTTCTTTTCTCCTTCAATGCTGTCCTGGCGCATGGCCTGTATGGTTTCTGCCCCTTGTGCAATAAACGGTGAAATATCTATGTTCTCACATGATACCGTATGTTCCACCTGTAGCTTGTAGCCTTCCGACAGGTCCCCGGAACGATGGACACGGTAATCTTTATTTTCTTCCAAACTCTTTCACACCTCCTTAAATCTCCGGCGCATGGCTCTTTTTCGGAACCGCCTGTGCCGGGGTGGTCTTTTCTGCCGGTTTCGCCGCTGTAAGCTGCGCCATGACCGAAGGCCTTTCTGCCGTAAATATGGAAATCTGCTCATTCTCCGCCAGTGACCGTGTTGGTAGGGGCAGTGTTTCGTCCGAATGGGTTAGTATCTGCTCCCTTTTCAGGTCTGCCATGATCTCGTCAAATACCGCATTGATGGCCTTCCGTTCCTCACCTTCCGGATAGGCTTTCAAAACCTCCATTTTTCCATCTTTATCAGTTGCAAAGGTGACGGCACAGTCCGCATGGCCTGCCAGATAATCTGATTGATAAGGCAGCTTATCCTTGATGTAACAGGCAAAGGCCCTGGCGGTCATTTCCGTGTTGCTGTCCCAATAACCGCCGTCCTTTTCACATTCCTTACCCATGCGCACGGAATTCCGGTAGAAATCGGTTTCCACCCGCCCAATCTGCGGTGACTCCTGTGCCTGCATCCCGGACAGCATGTGCTCGAATATTTCCAGCCTTTCCCGCTCACTCTTGGGGATCACCCGCCCGGTGACAGATTTCTTAAAAGCGCTGATCTGTTCCACGGAGCCGTCCTCGCCGGACAAAAAAGCCTCCCTAAGAACTGCGTATGTTTCCATCTGTTCCTCATTACCGTGCCGTTTCAGGGAACCGAGCACCGCAGAATCCAGCCAGCTTGCCGCATTTTTCCGGGTGCGTTCCGTCTGTACTTCGGTACGGGCTGCCGCCTGCTCCGGTGTCTCCGGCTTATATTTCATGGTTTCAATCAGCTTCTGGAATGGGGCATAGAGGCGGGGTTGTTCAGAGAGAAAACCCTTGGCACCTATTTTTACGCCAAGGTAATCGTCAAGTCCATGCCACCATTCATGTGCCAGGGAACCGGCCCCGTGCATCTTCGTAAGATTGATGACTTTGCGCAAAGGCTCATAATGAGCCGCCGCATTGCCGCTGCCCCTGGCGCCGAAAGCGATCGCAAGCGTTCCCTGATAGGCAATGTCTTTGTCGCTGACCTGCAGGGCAGCCGCCAAATCTTTGAGCGCTTCAAACCCCATATTGAGGGAAACCTGCCGGTCATTCTGGTTCATCCAGTTCCCAAATTCACCGCCGCGGAATCCAAAGGTATCAAGGTAATGCTGCCCGGTAATCTCCACACCATTTCTGTAATTCGGTCCGGTCCGCCGCACATGGGATAGCTGCGGAGGCACAAACCGCGTCTTTCCGCTTTTACTGCGGCCTTTCGCCAACTCCTGCACCCATTTCAGGGCGGCATCACGCGACTCAAAATTTGTCTTTACGATGGAATAGCCCTTCGTCACATAGTAGGTATCAGATTTCCAGTCATTATTTTTGGAATAGGTATTCTTCCCATCGTTGAAATGGATCGCATAGCCCTTCGGCACTTTCTGGTCTTTGGAGACGCCAAACTGCTCTTTCTGCGCTTTCTGTGTGAAGTTCCGCTCAAAATGCGCGGCAGAGTGAACCATCAGGGCATTGGACAGCTTGTTTGTAATGGCCGGGTTCTCCCGCCCCTTCTCTGTAGCCTGGTAATGGACGCCGCCGCCCCAGCCCTGCACCTGCTCCAAATATCCGTTTTCCACAAAGAAACGGTCATAGGCTTTCATGGCGTCCTCCACGGTGCGGACCTCCGAGACTGCGCTTTGCAGCTCCCGTACCGTCTGGATATATTCTTTCTGCCTTGCAAGGCGCTTCTCCGGCGTGTCGTCCCTGTGGTAATACTGCGGGGAGGCGTTCAGACCGTCCCGCGCCTTTTTGATAAAATAGACCACCCCAAGGGGAATCCCATCATCAAGCATGGCCGTATAATCTGGTTTCTTCCAGATATTATCCTTTTTTACGAATTTCTCGGACTCACGTTCGTTCATGGCATCCAGATCGTTCACGTTGAGCCCCCGGTCCTTCCACAAGTCTTTTTTGGCGCCGCCGATCTTTTCCCCGAAATCTTCATGCTGTATGTTGTTATCTGCCAATCCTTATCACCTCCAGTCTGTCATAAAAATCACCGCTCCGGGGAAGGGTGGCGTTCCTGTGTTTTATTAAGTTGTGCGTGTATTCCCATGAGCCGATCCGTCTCCCGGAGGACCAGCCGGTCCAGCGCGCCTAAATCTTCCGGGGTAACGGCAAATTCCCGGTAATGCTCGTACCACAGGCCCGCCCGGACAGCCGCAATAGGGGGTATCTTTTCCGGGCCGGAGGGAAGAAGGCGGTAGACCGGCGCTTCATCATAAAGTAGCATCTGTTTGGCTGTCCCCAGGGGTATGCGGTACATATCCGTATCGGGATTCTGTGCGTCGGTCATGTATTCCACATTCAGGTGTTCCTCCAAATCCTGGGGCATATAGGAAAATGCCTGCTCCTTCCATTGGCTGAACCGGTTAGAATAGCGGTACTGCCATTCCGTCACCTGCTCCGGCGCATAGAGGTAGCGCCAGTTTTTCAGGGCGTCCTTTTCGCACAGTTCCATTGCCTCCCATTTTTCAATGCCGGCCTCCGCCTTCGTGCCGTCCCGGTATTCCATGCTGACGCCGTAAGGGTAGAGGGTATTTCTTTCTATGTCCTGCCGCAGCGTGTCAAGATCCATCATCAGGACATCCCCATATGGGCGCCCGTCCTCCCTTCGTTCCGTGTGGAACAGGAAAGCTCTGGCAGCGGGGTATTCTGTCATGGTGGCCATCCGGTAAAGCTCCGCCGAAGGACAGTAGGCAAGCAGCGCATCCGAGAGCCACATATGTTTTTTCCCCATGATAGCGATAGAATCCGGCCCAGTGTTGGCTGCCAGTGAGCGTAGATTGAATTCACTTTCCCGTAGAAAATCCCCGGCCAGGATATGAAGTTCATAGGCAAATATGCCTAAATCCGTATCTCGGACTAAGTGAATCTGCGGAAGTGCATCATCTTTCATAGTGCCTGGTGCCATTTATAGATTCCTCCCATCTGCCGGCGGCTGCCCTCCGGCAATCTTGCCGATGATCTCCGGCCCGGTCTCGTAAATCTGCATGAGCCGCCTGGCCGTTCCGCTTGGCTGCGCGGCGCCGCTGGTCCAGAGCCGGATTGTGGAAGGGGCGACATTCATCAGAAGTGCAAAGCCTTTCTCGTTCATATCCAGTTTTTTCATCAGCGCCTTAACCATGTCGGGGCCATAGTCCGGGCACCGGGCAGCTTCGGCGATCATCTGTAAGACGGTATTCTCTGTTTTCATCATTTCTAAAATCCTCCTTAAATAGAAATTGCCGCCTGTCTATGGCGGCTTTGTCGTTGGCGGTCTTTATCCTGCGCTATGACATGGAGCAGCATTTCGTTGTAGTCCTTCCCTGTGCGGGGCGGGTTGACGCCTACTCGGATATGTTTGAACCGCTGATCTTCATGGAGCATTACCTGAATCTTCCTGGCATTTTTAAGGCCGCCGAGGTCATTGTCCATGTAGAGATTGACACGCCGGATTTCCGGGTGGCGTTTCAAAAATGCGGTCAGTGCCACATGGGAAGTTCCGCCCAAAGACAGCCGGTAGCCGTCCCATTTCCAGCCTTCTAATTCCTGCAGCGTGGCATGGGAGAGGGCGTCAATGGGCGCCTCAAAGACCGCCACATGGCGGCTGCCCGGATTTCTCGGTGGATAGCAGAAGCTGTATTCCTTGTCGCTGCCGTAGACATCTTTTCTAAGACTGCCGGTAATGCTCCGCATACAGGCAAACTTTGCTTTGTCGGCTTCATCCTTTCCCACAAACACACAGACCGGCTCTCCATGATACCGAGCCTCATAGAACAGCCTCTCCCGGAAACATCGGCTGATAATATCAGAGCTGATCCCGCGTTGCTGCAAATAAGAAACCGCGGAAGCAGCGCACTGTCTGGCCCAAGGGAGGGAAAATGTTTTCTTCTCCGGTTCTTTCTGCACATGGGCTGTTACTGTTGCACTCCGATAGGCCGGCATCTGCTGGATTTCCCCGCCGACCAGCGTATGGACCGCATCCACCAGCCCATAGCCCCGAATCTGGATCAGATAATCCAGAGCGTTGATACTCCGCCCCCGGCTGTTCCAGTACCAATACCTTTTCCCGGTCACATAGACCAGGCTGTCATGTTCCTTGTGCCGGTAATTGGGTCCGTCCCGTTTCAGCACCCCAGGTTCATGGAACTGCAGGTATGCGAACAGATCCGCTTCCCGCGCCGCCTGAATCTGCTCTTTGGTTACGCCGGGCATAGTGCCGGCGCAGCATTTCTTTTCATCGTGCCCGCCTCCTTTCTGTGATGAAAAAAAGCACCCGAAGGCGCCTAACAGCCGTACAGGTCATGGTTGACCTCGGCACGGTAATAACTGTCCATTGTTGCCGGGGCATTATACAACGCTGCCAGCAGGTATGCCTTGATATTCCCGACTCTCGTGGTGTTCCTGTCGATACAGTCAAAGACATACTCCAAGTGGCCGGAATTGATCTTCAGGAAACGGCCCTTTACCACCTCCCTGGGGAAATCATCCCCGGCGATACGGATAAAGGGGCGTTTTGACAAGACCACTTCAAGCATAAGCTCCATAGTCTCGTCCAAACGTTCTTTCCCATACCGGGAAACCATACAGTCATACTCGATATTTTCTTTTAGGATTTCACGATAAGCGTCTATCAGTTCAATCCGATCCATCCCATCCGGGCGGTGTGCCGCCTCCGGCTCTGCCGGATAGATTGATTGATGGGTCCTTGATATATCCGTTTTTGATTTTTTAATTTTTAATGGATTAGTATTTAATTGTGCGGGATTTTCCTGTCCAGGTTCAGCCTGTTCAGGTTTTGCCTGTCTTGGGTTTACCTGTCTTGGATTTACCTGTCTTGGATTTTCCCGTTTAGGTGAATCCTCCTGTTTTTCGGCGCTTACAGGCTTTTCATGAATTGTATACTCAATGTCTCCGAGCTGCCCATTCTCATAGCGGAGGCGCTGCCTGGTGAGATACCCGTGCCGCTCCAGTTCTTTCAGGGCGGTAGTAATTGAATCTACACCGTCCTTACAGATATGGGCGAGCCCCTTTGTGGTATAGTCCCAATCTTCCGGCAGCGACAGCATGAGGGAGAGAAGCCCCTTTGCCTTTAAGGACAGTGACCTATTGCGCAGATGGTGGTTGCACATGATCGTGAAGTCCTTCGTTTTTTCTACCCGGAATACAGCCATTTCACAGCCTCCTTTCTCCGGTTATTCCATTACAAGGCACGGTCCCTGCGGTCATAGTGAAGATGCCCGCCTGAGACCTTTGCATGGTTTTTCAGTTTCACTTCGCCCCGTTCCTGGCTGTCTAAGAATTTCTGATAGCCGGCATCCGTAAGGAACAGGCGCATCTTATCGCCCTTGTCACCCACAGGGGCATCATAAGAGAGCACATCAAAGACGATCATGTGCCGAACCTCCGGGTCAAACCGTTCCAGCGCCATGATGTCATGCCCCTTCAATTTCTCGGCGCCGGATTTCTGCCTGGCCTCTGCGATCAGCTCCCCGATAGTGCGTCCTGCCTGCGGAAGCCGGTAATTTTTCTGAATATCCCTCACCAGATCCATGCACTCGGCATCTGACAAGGGGAGCAACTTTTCCATAAGGTTCTTTGCCGCCTTCCTCCGCGCCGGATCACCGGCATACTGTGAAGCCATAGAAAGCTCATTGATAACGGCATACCGTTCACAGCCTTCTGTCTGATATAGCATCCGTTTTTCCATTTCGTTCAGTTCCATGTGAATCTCCTTTCTTCTGAAAATGGGTATGAAAAAAGAGCGCCCACCTGTTAAAGTGAAACGCCCACGGCAATCAGCGGCCAGGCAATACACCGGACCGCTGGCACTATTAAATTTTGTCGGTAATGAAACAGCCTCCTTTATTCGATAATTTTCTCGTCACATTTCAACTTGGAAAAGGAATTGAATAAATGACGGCAAACGCTCAAACCCCTTGAAAATAAAGGCTTTTTCCGTTTGTCGTTATTATACCGTAACGGCACACCTATACTTCTAATCTGCTTGCTAATGGGGCACAGCCGAAAGACGTACAGGAATTATTAGGACATTCTGACATCAGCATTACCATGAACGTATATGCCCATGCTGACAGAGAGGCAAAACGTAATTCTGCTAAACTTCTTGATAAGGTAGTGGGTAGTGATTAACAATCCGCAAAAGAGTTTTCCCTTGTAAATACCCAGCAAGGGCAAAAACAAGGGAAAATGATACATAACGTAAGGTTCTAGGTACTACAAAGCCTTAAAAATAAGGAAAGTTTGAGCAATTCTCTTTCAAATTCCGATTTACATGTTTCATGCGGGTATGCAATTCCAGAAAAGGAGATAACTCCCACATCTCTTGCCGGCGCAGGGAACAGCTTCATTTACTTTGCCACAATATAATTCCCGCTGGCCAGCAGCATATCTGTCTCTTTATCTGAGATAATCGTAACCTCTCCCAGTTCAAACACCTTACTCAGCGTATTTTTCCCGCTTTTGCTGCTGTCCAGCAATACATAGGCTTTGGTGGAGTTCCTGCAGACAATCTGTTTCTTTTCCGCTTCCCGAAGATCCGGCGTGCTGATGCCCGCCTTGTCGGAAAAACCGTTGGCCCCCAGAAAGGCCTTGTCAAAATACATCCGCTGCAGGTCGCTGTTTGTCTTGGTTCCCAGAATCGAGGCGCTGGAAACATTGATTTCCCCGCCGGCCAGAAAACACTTCAGCTTCGTCTCCTGCAGCTCCGGCAGAATCATAGCGTTAGTGGTCACAATTGTAATGTCTTTATTTTTCAGGTATTTCACCATCCGCAGCACGGTGCTTCCGGAATCCAGATAGACGGATTCTCCGTCTTTCACCAGTCCCGCCGCATACCTTGCAATGTTTTCTTTCTCGTTCACATTCTTGATAGACTTGGAATTTACGGGAACTTCATAGGAACCTTTTTTCAGACGGGCGCCGCCCCCCCGGAGAAGGACAATCTGCCCTTCCGCTTCCAGTGTTTTCAAATCTCTGCGCACGGTGGATTCTGAAACGCCCTGCAGCTTTTTGCAGAAATCATCCAGGGAAACCACCTCATTTTTTTCCAGAAGCTGCAGCATCTGCGTCCTTCTCTGATAAGGTATCATAAGTTCCATCCCTTTCTTTTTTTATTCCCGCAAGGAACGATAGCCAAAAAGACATGGAATCCTGCGCGTCATTCAGACAAATGTTCACCGCTGTTTTTCCAGCTCCATAACTTCCTCAAGAAACGGCATGGCATCCTGTGCGCCCATCCGGCAAACTGTAACTGCGCTGCAGCAGGTGGCAAACCTGCAGGCGTCTGTCAGGCTCTTACCGCTCTTTAAAGCGTAACCAACGCCTCCGATAAAACTGTCGCCTGCGCCGGTAGTCTCTATGGCTTCCACCTTGCGCGAGGGAATAAATGTTACTTTGCCGCCTTCTGAGACAACAGCCCCCGTTTTCCCCAGAGTTATAATAATATCTGAGCCGCAGGTTTCTGCCAGCAAAGCTGCGCCCTTCCTTGCGTCTTTCTCGTTCTTTACATCTGTTTTCAGGTAGAACCCGGCTTCTACCTCGTTCAGCACTATTATATCACACATCTTCAAATAGTCCAGAGGTATTTCTTCCGCCGGAGCCGCATTCAGAAGGACTTTGCAGCCCCATTCCTTTGCTTTTTCAATGGCATAACAATTGATTTCCTGAGGTATTTCCATCTGAAGAACGGCAAGGAAAGTATCTTTCAGAATCTCTTTTGCCTGATCAATATCTTCTTTTTTCACTGCAAAGTTAGCGCCCCGGACAATACAGGCAAATACGCTTCCATCCTCCATGGCATTTATAATTCCCATGCCGGTAGGTTCTTTGCACCGGCGGACATGTTCTGTATCCACCCCGTATCTGCGGGCCGCTTCCAGCAGAATCTGCCCGTGGCCGTCATCCCCCACACATCCAACCATATGGACAGGAACCCCCAGCTTTGCCGCCTGGACTGCCTGGTTGGCTCCTTTGCCGCCCGGGCTGAATACTGCGCTGTCCGCAGGAAGCGTTTCCCCGCATTCCGGCAGTCTCGGTATTTTTAACACAATGTCATAATTCAGGCTTCCTATCACTGTTATTTTCTCTCGCATCACATGCTCCTTTCTTTTTTGTGACGGGCAGTGAAGGCTGCAATGTCTCCTTTCATAAACTCAAAGTAAGATGCGGCAATAATGATAAGACCTGTCACCACATACTGCCAGAAAGAGTCCACATTGATGACTACCATGCCTACCTTCAGCACCGCAAGCAAAAGGGCTCCGAAAAAGGTTCCAAGGGCCGTACCCCGGCCGCCTGCCATGGATGTGCCGCCGATTGCCGCCGCTGCAATGGCATTCGTCTCATAGCCGATGCCTGCCGTCGCTTCTGCAGAACCAAGGCTTGCCAGCATCACCAGGCCCGCCACTGCCGTACATGCTCCGCTTACAATATAAGCAATGTATTTGGTTTTGGCAACATTTACACCGGAAAGCTTGGCCGCTTCTTCATTTCCGCCCACTGCATACAGATAATCTCCGGTTCTTGTTTTGGACAAAATGATATGGGCAATGACAAAGACCGCAATCATCACAATGACATAATAGCGGATTCCGCCGGGAAGCTGCCCGTTGAAAATATTCCGAAAGCTGTCCGGCACATTGGTCACAGGCGCGCCGCCGGTTACCACATAGGCAACGCCCCGGTACAAGCTCATGGTGCCCAGAGTGGCGATAAATGGCTGCAGCTTCAAATTCGTAACCAGAAATCCGTTAAACATCCCCAGGACAACCCCCACCAGCAGTCCTGCCAGTATAGCCAGGAACGGATTCATTCCTTTAACACAGCAGTTGGCCACAGCAATGCCCACAATGGCAAATGTACATCCAATGGAAAGGTCAATGCCTCCTGTTAAAATAGCAAACATAATTCCCACTGCCAGTAAACCGTTCAATACCATCTGCTGAAAAATTGTCAGCATGGTTCTCCACATGAGAAAATTGGGATTCAGCGCTGTAAACACAACGCCCAAAATAACCGTTGCAAGAAATACAAGAATCTCCCGTTTATATTTTGTACCAATCGCCTTCATCTTAATTCCCTCCAATCGCATAATTTAAAATCACATCCGAGTCAAACGCCGCCCGGTCTGTCAGTTCTTTGGTAATCCGGCCCTCGCTCATCACAATCAGCCGGTCGCTTAGCCCCATAGCCTCCGGAAGTTCACTGGATACCACAATCAGGCTTTTCCCCTCTTCCACCAGTTCTTCCATCAGGCGGTAAATTTCCGCCTTTGCGGCCACGTCCACGCCTTTGGTGGGCTCATCAAATATAATCACGTCGATATCCGTAGACATCCATTTTGCCAGAATCACTTTCTGCTGATTCCCGCCGGACATATTAACCGTCAGATAATCCGGCTTGTTGGGATGAATGTCAAGCTCTTCAAAAAAATGCCGGGCATTCTGCAATTTTTTCCCGTCGCTGATGAAAATGCCGGACATATATTTTTCCAGACTGGAAATCGCTATATTATTACAGTTGGTATCCAGTTTATTAAATCCCTGGGTTTTCCGATCCTCCGGCAGCATACCGATTCCATATTTCAATGCTCTGGTGGAATTCCAGCTTCCCCGGATTTCTTTTCCTTTAAAATATATGGTTCCGCTGATTTTCCGATCTGCACCGGCAAGCACCCGCATCACTTCCGTCCTTCCTGCGCCCACCAGACCGTAAAATCCAAGAATTTCTCCTTTGCGAAGTTCAAAATTCACATCCTGATACTTCCCGTCATTATCTGAAAGATGCTCCACTTTCAACACAACCTCTTCTTCTGCCCGGCAGGGTTTCAGTCTGGAGGCCACTGCCGAAACGCTTCTTCCCACCATGGCATGGATCAATTCATCCTCTGTGGTTTCCTTAATCTCCAATGTCTGAATGTATTCCCCGTCCCGCATAATAGAGGCCCGGTCGCAAATCTGAAAAATTTCTTCCAGATGATGGCTGACATACAAAACGGTGATTCCGTCCGCTTTTAATTTCCGGATTACCCCAAACAATGCCTCTGTCTCTTTGGAAGTCAGAGACGCGGTAGGCTCATCCAGGGAAATAATGTTGGAATGGTGATAAATGGCTTTTGCAATGGCAAGCATCTGCTTTTCCCCTGCGGTCAGCGTTCTTACAATATCCCTGGAACGGAACCGGCAGTTCAGTTCCGCCAGAATCTCATCCACATCTTTATGCATTTTGCTGAAATCTATAAACAAGCCTTTTTTCGGCTGATATCCCAATGTTACGTTCTGCCCTACCGTCAATTCCTCCACTACCATGGTTTCCTGATGAACTTTTGATATATTGCCGTTTAAAATGGCGTCATTCGGATTCTTAAAAGAAATTTTTTTTCCATGGAGAATCACATCTCCTTCATATTCAGAATATACCCCGTGAAGTATATTTAATATTGTCGATTTTCCTGCTCCGTTTTCCCCCAAAAGCGCATGCACTTCTCCTTCTTCCACAGAGAAGGAAATATCTTTCAAGACATGTACGCCAGGAAAATACTTGTTGATTTTGACAAATTCTACTGCTTTTCCCATTCTGTGCCTTCCTCCTTGCAAAAGCGCGGAAGGGTTTCCCCTCCCTGCACTTTTATGGTTATGATCTTTAACTCCGGGGTTATTTGGTATACGCAGGAGCCGTCCAGTTGATGATTTCTGCTGCATCTTTATCCACGTTTTCAGAATCAATCAAAGCCTGGGGCGTCGCCACTGCGCTGGGCAGTTTTTGACCTGCAATAGAACGGAGCGTACACTCCACTGCCACTTGCGCCATATAGAAGGGGAAGGAATCTACTGTAGCGTCCAGTTTGCCTGCGCGGATGGAATCATAGGCTTCCCCGATTCCGTCAACGCCTACCACCAGAATATCAGAACCGGACTCTTCCACAGCCTCTACTACCCCCAGCGCCATATCGTCGTTATTGCAGAAAATTGCTTTCAGCTCCGGATACTGGGTTATCCATGTGTTTGCCAGTTCTTTGGATTTCTGGCGATCCCAGTCTGCATTCTGCTCTGCCACTATCTCCATCTTAGAATTGTTATCC
This sequence comes from Petralouisia sp., assembly GCF_056822245.1. Classification (NCBI taxonomy): domain Bacteria; kingdom Bacillati; phylum Bacillota; class Clostridia; order Lachnospirales; family Lachnospiraceae; genus Petralouisia; species Petralouisia sp. Next base: position 16,537 of record NZ_JBQIOP010000043.1, read on the forward strand.
GCAATCCAGTCTTTGAATCCTTCGGTACGTTCTCTTGCCGCAAAGGCTTTGGCCATACCTACCACAATGGCCACCTGCCCCTCGTCTCCCAGCTTATTGGAAATCCACTCTGCCGCAAGCTGCCCGTTCATGTAAGCGTTGGGCCCCACATAGTGATTGGCTTCTGCAATCAGGCCGTCGTTTACGTTTACGGTAAGCACGTCTGCATCATTGGCGCTTTCCACTGCAGAAGTCAAATTGGAATCAGAGATAGGGCTCATTAAAAGCGCGTCCACCCCCTGGGTAGTCAATGCTTCTGTCATAGTCTGCTGTCCCGTCTCATCGCTTTCGTCTGTGGTTGCCTGGATATCAATGGTTAATCCGGCATCTTCGGCCGCAGCTTCATAGCCTTCCTGAAGGGTGCGCCAGAATTCATTGGAAAGGGATTTCATTACCACACCTAATTTCCAATCTGCTTCCACCGGCACTTCTGCGCCGTTCTTTTCCCGGATTTCTTCAATGCTCATGGCATCCTCTGCCTTGTCCGGATTAAATTCTTTGCCGCCGGCATCTCCCTGCCCCTTTGAATCTTCCGAGCCATTCTCCCCTTCCTCTGAATTCTCTGCGCCGTCAGATGCATCGCGGTCTGATTCCTGGGTTTGGGTATCGGAAGAACCGCTGCCATCCTTAGAATTACTTCCGCCGTTAGCGCCGCAGGCGGTAAGGCTTACTGCCATTGCCGCTGTTAACAGAACTGCTAAAACTTTCTTTTTCATCACTGAATCCTCCTTCATTTTGCATAGTTTCCCCGGTCTGCCGTTTCCTCCAGAACGGACTGGTTAAGTCCCACTTTTTCCGGCATCCCTTTATCTTATCATGTCCAAAATCAGGTTCTGCGCGCTGATCCCGTCATGCTTCGATACCACCTGGCTGATTTTTTCCACGCCGATGCTGTCCACCTTTTCTTTTATCAACTCAAAGGCCGCAATATTGGCCCGGCATTCCGCCCTGGATTCCTCCCGAATGGGAAATGTGTCAAAAAACACTACCCCGTCATACCCGTACCGTTCCAGGTAATAGATAAATTCCGCCGACTGGGTAAAATTCACAGAGCCGAAAATCAAACCGCTGTCCTTCCATCCATACCCGTCATTCATATGTAACCCGAACAGTTTTCCTTTTGCCGCCGCCAGGGCAAGCCCATAGGCCGGACTGTCATGCTTCATCAGCATATGACAGAAATCCAGGGTGCATCCCACGTTTTCCCGGTCAATTTCCTGTATTATGTAAAGGGTCATGCCTGCACTGTCTATCATGGCAAACTCCCGCTCTTCAAAGGGCTTATACTCAATGCTGATTCTGATATCCGGGGCATAGTCCGCAATTTCCCTTACTGCCTCCACCACCTGTCCAAAGCATTTCTCATAATCCATCTGAAATGGATAATCAAATCCGTCGTTTTCCAGCCACAAAGTTATCACGCTTCCTCCAAGCTCCCGGCAGACGTCCGCCGCATCTTTGGCAATCCTGATTGCTTTCTGCCGCAGAGACTCATCGGGATTGGTCAAATCCCCGTCCAAAAACCCATTCCTCCATCTGAGAGCCAGACCGTTTACTTTCAGCGGACACATTGCCCGCTTCAGTTCTGCAAGGTCATACCCTTCCAGATGTTCCGGATAATTGAATTCCAGATGTGTGATTCCTTCCATATTTTTGTAAGCCGCAATGGCGTCAAACACATTCTGGCCTTTAAAAATGAAAGAATTAAATCTTCCTGCATAGTGCATTTCTTCTCCTCCTTTATTTCAGTATTTTGCAAATAATTTCAAATATTTTCAATTTGTTGTGTTTATGATAATGTATTTTTCATATTTTGTCAACATCATTCAGTTTTTTCAGCATAATATAAAAATTTCCTCATGCTTTTTTGTATGATCTGCACAATATTATTTTCATATTATTCACATTTTTTCATTTTTTATCATACTATCTTCGGGAAATTCAGAAAAAAGAAAATAAAAATACTTCTGATTGTCTTAGTGCCGACATAATCAGAAGTATCCAATATTTTTCATTTTTTCACATTTTAAGAAGCTGCCGCTTTTCGTTGGAGCATCCGCTCCTTCATTTACTCATCCATTACCGCCAGATATTTGCCGGTATATGATTTACTGCATTTCATAATCTCTTCCGGGGTTCCTTCAGCCACAATATATCCTCCTTTTTCGCCGCCTTCCGGACCTAAATCGACGATCCAATCAGAATTTTTAATTACCTCTAAGTTATGTTCTACAACCACCAATGTGTTTCCCTGATTGACCAGCTCATCCATTACAGTGACCAGCATATCCACGTCTGCTATATGAAGTCCTCTCGTCGGCTCATCAAGCACATATATTTCTCCTGATTTACTTAATCCGCTTGCCAGCTTCACCCTTTGAACCTCACCGCCAGATAATGTATCCATTGATTGTCCTAACTGCAAATAACCAAGTCCGACATTAGATAATAAGTCCAGGCGCTTAACTATTTCACGATTATCAAAGAATTCCTTTGCTTCGTCTATTGTCATATTCAATACATCTGCAATCGTTTTACCTCTATATTTATACTGTAATGTTTCCGCTTTGTATCGTTTTCCTTTGCACTCCTCACAGATACGTTTTACATCACCCAAAAAATGCATATTGATTGTTTCGTATCCTAATCCTTTACATTTTTCGCATGCCCCAGTACTATTAAATGCAAACAGCGCCGGAGATAATTGGACACTTTCCGCAAATACTTTTCTTATTTCATCAAAAGCCTTTGTATATGTAGCTGGATTGGAGCGAGGCGAAGCGCCCACCGGTGACTGGTCAATCACTGTCACCCGTTCAGCCTGATCAACCAGCGCAGCCATCAATGAACTTTTTCCCGATCCAGAGACACCGGTAATACAGGTCATGACATTAAGCGGGATTTTCACATTTAAGTCTTTCAAATTATTTCTGTCTGCAAACAAATTAATGGCATTGTTCCACGACCGATACCCGTTATTCTTTCTCATCTGCATTCTATTTGAAAAATACATTCCGGTTAGAGAATTATTTTGCAAAAGGTTACGATAATTTCCCGAATATACTATTTCACCGCCCTGAGCTCCTGCCTTTGGCCCCATATCAATTATAAAATCCGCATTAGATATAACCGCTTTATCATGTTCAACAACCAGAACCGTATTTCCTTTCTGCGTAAGCAGTTTCAATGCCTCAACGATCCGTTTCTTGTCCTTCTCATGCAGCCCGGCAGTGGGCTCGTCCAGGACATACATTAATCCAGACAAAGAATTTCCCAGCTGACGGGCCAACTTTATTCTTTGGGACTCACCATTTGACAGTGTGGAAACCGATCTGCTAAGGGTTAAATATCCAATGCCTAATGTAACCAGAAGTTTCAAATTTTTAACTATATAAGATATAATCTCTTCTGATAACGGTTCGTCTATCTTTTCAAAGAAAGGCAATAAATCCTGAATTTCCATGTTTGACAATTCAACAATACTCTTTCCATGATACAGCACTGAACGAGCTTTTTCGTTCACCCTAGAGCCTCCGCAAGCTGAACATTTACACGTTTTAAAAAACTTCGCATCATAAGAAACGCTTTCCAGGCCTCTGCTGTCATTATGTCTTTTTAAAATTCTGGGTACAATGCCTTCATAAGAAAAATTCTGTATAAATCCCTGGGAATCATTGGAAAAATGTTTCGATTCTGAATAGAGCAATTCATTTAATTCTTCCTCTGAAAAAAATTTAACAGGTTTGTCCATATCAAATAAATTAGACGCATTTATAATATTCCAAAGTCTGCCTCCTACCTTCCATGTTCTATGCTTAACAGCTCCCTCGTTCAAAGACTTATTTACATCAATGATACGATTTATACTCAAACCGATTTCTTCTCCAGTCCCTTTACATTTTTCACATGCGCCGCTTGGAGTATTAAATGAAAAGTCTGCTGCATTTAAGATTGGTTTGCCAAATCTAGAAAACAAAAGTCTCAAATAAGTATAAATCTCCGTCACAGTTCCAACAGTAGAACGGGGATTTTTCGCAAGCTGTTCCTGATTAATCATAATTGCAGGAGACAGACCTTCGATAGCTTCTACCTTTGCCTTAGAAAATCTGGGCATGCTAATTCTGGAATACGTACTGAGGGAATCCAGATATTCTCTTTGAGCTTCAGCAAACACTATATCATATGCCATCGTCGTTTTTCCCGAACCAGAAACTCCTGTAAACGCAACCAATTTATTCTTTGGTATGTCGATTGAAACATTTTTCAAATTATGTTCTGTTGCATTCTTAATTCTAATATAATCCATTTAGATACATTCCTTCTCTCAATTTAATAAAATATAATTCGTATGTAAAAAGCATTACAGAAAGTATAACAAATCATGAATTGACTTACTATGAAAGCCTTTGGCTTCCATAATATGGATGGCCATGCGGCCTGTCGCACGACAAGCTAAGCAAGATGGGGGTTTACTATGAAAGCCCCTGGCTTCCATAGCATGGATGGCCATGCGGCCCGCCCGACGGCAGGTTAAGCATGATGGAGGGTTTACTATACGGCTATCAATGTGCATCCCTGAGTTCCTCCAAATCCCGGATTCACCAACAGTACTTTATTGCCATCTTTTATTACGCCTTCTTCTTTCAGTTTTATAAAATGATAAAAACTGTCATGAGAATTCATATGACCAGTGTTACACATATTACTATCTAGAAACCTGCTTCTATCGACATGTATTAATTTTGAAAGCACATTCCAAAAAGTTTTATTCGAAGTATGCGGAATATAGTAGTCTATATCGTCCATACTCAAATTTGCATCTTTAACAGTTTTTTCTATCGCAGCTCTCACAAGCATAGCATTAACAGCCCTAAATTCTGCAATATCTTTTTCATCGGAATTTTCACCATTCGCAGCAATCACACAAGTCTGAACATTGCTTGAAACGACTTCACTCTGAAACCCTTTTTTTCCAATTAGCAACGCCACAACACCATCTCCCATTATAGTATGAAAAAAACATCTTTCCTTATCGGAATAAGCCTTATCCGCACCTACAACAAGTATATCATTATAAATTTCATTTTCTATATATTTACAGGCAATATTTACAGCAGCATGCATTGCCGCACATGGCATACCTCCCATACTTATTGTCTCAACCGGATTCATTTCTTTCATAAATCTTTTCCAGTCAGAAAAAATGAATGGTATGGAATGTGCGATTATTATCAAATCTGGCTGTTTATCAATTTTTCTTACAGCTTCTAAAATCATATCCTCTAATAATCTTTCATTATCAGCAGGCACTTTATCTAATCCTATATTGCGCATATTTTCGACTTTTTCACTATCACCATTTACAATTTCTTCAACAGTTCTTTTTTTCTCAGCTAAAATAACACTATGACTAATTATTCCTACATGCATTTTCACACACCTCACCAAAAATATTGGTTAAATCATCTTCCAAAATACCTAATCTATGAAAAAGTTGATAATTATTATTCATGTTACCATTCCTAACACGATTATTAATTTGTGCAGCCAGATATATCTGTTCTTTAACTATGTATTTGATTCTATCTGTATTACATACGATATATTTTTCTATCCATTGAATAAAAGATAACATCAAGTATTTTCTTTGAATAAATATTTCCAGATCAAAGAAAAGGTGATTTTTATATTGTTTATTGCTGGTATTACTAATGGTTTCCCATAGCTTTTCGAATGCCATGGGACCTTGCTTAATTTTTCTTGCAAATTCAAGGTTTTCGAAGCAATTTCTGGTGGATTTAATTACTTGTTCTTTTTCAAACGGTAATTTTCCTTCAGATTCAATATACCCCACAGTATAAATATAATCTGACTCCATCAAATTGACGCTGTCCCACATCACCATAAATTCCTCTATAGGTAAAGCCTGTCCCATAATGCCTTCTGAATCATTTACTCGAATTATATTACTTTCATCTTTATATAATGAGATATAATGCGGAACTCTTTCATATATTCGGCTTAAAGGTATGTAGTTTAATTTACTCATTTCAACTGGTCCAATCACCACCGAACCACAGTTCAATCTTTTCAACAAAAAATCCCGCGCATCGTTTTTATCATCAAACCCTTTTTCTATATATTTTTTGTTCAAAATTTCACAGGCACGTTTTATTCCATGCAAAGGTTCATATACCGGTGATATTAATCTATGCGCATATTCTTTTCCATGCACAACTCCAAACGGAACGGATGAGAGCATTTCGAATTTATTCTTCGAAATCTCCTTTACATCTATACCTGAATCAAAAATCGCATACGTCGCACAATATGTATAGTTTCCATAAAATAATGTCATAGTCATCTGCGGGCCTCTATGTTTGATTTTATAAGTTTCCTATCTACTTTTCCATTAAAATTTTTAGGAAGTGGCTCATCAGTAAAAATAAAATGTTTAACCTTTATGCCACCTAAAGATTTAATACAGTCTTTTCTTATTTGGGCTTCTTTGGTCATATCATTTAAAGAAATAACACAGACTATATCTTCTCCTGCATCAGAATCATTTATTCCTACCACAGCATTCTCCATTACATTATCTATTGAAGCCACAATTTCTTCAAGTTCAAGATTATTGATGCGATAACCATTATGTTTTATAAATGCTTTCTCTCTTCCCTGAAAATACAGATACCCATCTTCATCAATCTTAAATAAATCGCCTGTTTTGAGAACTCTTTCACCCTCTTCTACACTATAAAACTTTTCAGTTTCTACACTGTCATTCCAATATCCTTCCATAACATTTGGACCAATAACTTCCAATTCTCCTACACCGTCATGTTCATTTACCAATCTCACACTAACTCCTGGCAGGGGAATGCCACATGAGCCTTTATATTTCTTTTCCTTCATTCCGTAAGGCATGATGCTTACTCTCTTACACTCAGTAAGCCCATACATTGGTATTACTTCTACATGCGGAAGCTGCTGCTCTGTTTGCTTAATTAGTCCAACCGAAAGTACATCACCAGTAGATGATATATATCTTACGCTAGGCACGTCTACCCGCTCAAATACCCTGCTTTTAATCAGAATATTTAACATGGCTGGAACGACCGGTAAAGCTGTAACATTATATTTTTTTATCATTTGAGGAATACTTTGAATCATAACCTGCTCATCTAATAAAAGCAATTTTGCTCCAGACAAGCATGTCATTAATAGTTGATATAACCCATAATCAAATGATAATGGAATTCTGCAAAGAATAATATCATCAACCGAATTTCTCAAACACCCATTTATTGCATTCGCTACAAAAAGCGCTTGCTTTTGACATGCGAATACACCTTTCGGTTTATTTGTCGTACCTGAGGTATAAATGATGTATAATCCCTCATTTATATCTACGATTTCCCGATGGAAATTTGATTCGGCACTAACATTAATTACATCTTTTAAGCAACACATATTATCACCTGAAGCAGTTCCCCTTTTTCTGTACCTATTATTTATAATTAGTTTTGCCTTGCAGTCATTTTGAATATATTCTAATCTGCTTTTACTTATATCATGCGGAAGAGGTACAAAGATAATGCCCAATGCAATCGATGCCAAAATCGAAACAACCATATCAATAGAATTATTGCACGTTATGATAATTCTATCTCCCTTGTTTATCCCCAACGATGTAAGGCCATTTCCAAAAGCAGCCACAAGGTCATTCAGCTCTTTATAGGAATACTCTTCTTCTTGGTAAATTACTGCAACTCTGTCCTCTTGTTTATTAATATGTTCTTCTATTAATGCCTTGTAAAGCATAATTTGTCACCTCATATCGTCTTTAATAATTCTCTCTTCTTCTTTATTTGTGATATTTTAAGAATCGATTCTATTCCTTCTATAATGTTTATATCCACATTTAATTGTACAGATATTTCATTGATCTCTTCACCGCTAAGAACAGCTTTAATACAATCATCTATTATGGCGGTTGTTAATTTCTGCTTAATTTCCATTACTTTTTTATCATCTTCATCATTAAATTGTGTCCCTGCAGGAATAGGTCCTTTGTAATAAATCCAATACGCAATATCTTCTAAATCTTCCTGATCCTTCCAAAATCCCGCTGATGCTGGTTGTTTAAGAACCTCTTCATTTGTTCCAAGTTCCTTTGCAATTTCTTTCACTTCAGATTTATAAAGATGCGCAATTGGTTTAAAATGCGCAATATTATCTCCAAAAGGTAAAAAGAATCCTAACTCTATTTCCGTTTTATTTGATGTTCCAGCCACAATATATCCCTTTTCCTGATAACTAGAAAGTAAAACTGTTCTCAGTGAACATTTAGCTCTTGCTGTTTCCAGCAAACTATTAACATTAAACCCTTCACTGGAGTCCCCTTCACTTAGTCTTTCTATTATTTCAGTATTTAGATTTCTCATATCAATAAATGGTAAATCCATATTTAAATCAGCAGCCAGTTTCAATGCATTATGAATATGTCTTTCATCCATATCGTCTTGTAGTACCATAAATATTTTTACTCGATTATTTCCTACTGCCTTAACGCATAACCTCGCCACAACATCTGAGTCTAACCCTCCTGAAACTGCTACAACAATTTTCTCATCTTCATTAACATAATCATTGATAAAATTAATAATTTCTGTGATTTTGTCCTTCACTGTTCTTCTCCTTTATATATTGAACCATAATCGCTGTATATATATTATCTTCAACTGAAACCATAGCTGCACATTGTCCGTTATCCAATCTTTGATCTGCCTCAGCCTCCAACAATGTATAAACTGTATCCATACAACCAAAATCATATTTTTCATACTTCATTCTTTTTATTCTTCTGCCATTTAGATTCAATTGTTTTGTATCTGTATTATTTCTAAAGACAAGCTCTATATCTTTTTTCTTTAGATAATCAAATAGTTCATCTTTATTTGAGGTCTTAATATAACTTTCAACGCAAAAACAATTCCCCCTATGCTTTTCACTAATCACAAAAGAAATTGCTCCATCAGCTAAAATAAACTCATAATTTCTGTTATCACCGGGTTCTAATCGCTGAGATAATGAAACAATAAAGTAATTTCCACCTTTTTCAAATGAATTAAACAGGGAAAATGCGTGTATTAATGATACATCTGCTAATCCCAATATATTCAGCGGCTTCACATTTCTACACCCCACTGTTTTTAATATGTAATAATCCGGAACCGGCAAACTATATGCCTCAGATGATCTAATATCTAAATAAAAAGTTGGCTCCTTTTTCATATATTCAACACAATCTTTTGGGAAAGTTTGTAAGATCATTTCGTGGCTTGTCATACTTTTAGCTATTGGCGCTATAATATCAGATTCACCGCTGCCTTTGGCCTCTGATTTCAATCGTTCATACGAATCTTTGTAAAACGGCAATAACTCACTCACTTGTTTATTGACACTTTCAATGTCAGGAATATACGTTTTTAAATGGCTAATATATATCATTTCATCATCTTCCAATTCTTTATAATTCTTTGATCGCTTCATTTAAGATTTCATGATCTATGTTAAAATCCTTTGCTATTATAGTATAACAATTTAATAAATGATTTTTAGTATCCTTAGTCTCAAGAACCTGCATCCTGTGAAAATAGTCTTTTTTACATCCACACTCCAATCGTCCTAATTCTTTAACTACCACGGTATTACATTCGTCTTTATATCTGTCTAGTAAATCTATAACTTTGGGTCGACATAATTCACATGTCGTTGGAGACTTAATAATCTTACCTTCATTGTTATAATAGTTTTTATACCATGAAATTTGAACTTTACTACGTTCAGTTTCATCTACATCTTTTAAAATTTCAACCAGCGACCATAATGATACGCAGTCATACAAATTTTCTTTATACAAATAACTCAACAACGTCCCTGGCTTAATGTGCAGAGGAAATACCACAACAGTGTTTACACCTATATCCAATGCCCATCTAACAGTTTTTTTTGCATCTTCCAACTGTCTTTTTTCATCTAAAAACGGAACGCCTAAAGACACATTCGCTGTTACTAAAATTCCTTCTTCTTTTATTACATTAACGGCTCTGATAAATTCCTCTGGCATCATATTCTTATTTACACAATTCTTCAAAACGAATTCAGAAGAAGACTCCAGACCAAGCTCAACAGCAATTACTTTATCTTGAATGATATCCTTCATCCTACGTAATTTGTCTTTAGTTATTGTATCTGCTCTTGTCTCAGTAATAAATTTCTCACAATTATATTTTTCAACTAAACCAAATATTTTATTTCTAAAATCAGGTGAAACTTCTGTATCGTCAAACATACTGCCCGTTGGTGAAATGACAAGCTGCTTTAAGGGTGGAGTTAGTTTTATCAATTCTTTTTCAATCAAATAAAGAATTTCATTTTCGTCAACCATGTGCCCTTTTCCATAATTGCACATGGTACAACCTCCGTCTTTATCATGATTGCACCCACCAGTCATAAACCATATTTCTACAAATTCACCACCGTCAACACGTTCGTGTCTGCAGTACACTTTCTCATTAATATCCAAATGTTTCCTTTGTTCGTATATTTTATGTGTAGCCTCTTTTAGTAATCTATTTTTCACTTTTAATCTCCCAATTTCCTCTCTACGCACTCACATAAATTTTTTAAGTTCCTAAATATTTCCGAAAAATCATCTAAAATTGGATCAAACTTAATATCAAATTCGTCCTCAACCGCAACCTGCAGGTATAACAGATTTACAGAGTCAAATCCGAGATCATCCACAAATGAATTCTCCATTTTCATTTCATATTCTTCATCCGTTAAGTTCTTTACAATATCTTTGATTGTTAAATATATTTCTTTTCCCAATTTCAGTTACTCCTTTACATTATTTATTTTACTATTTATTTTATAGGTACATTTTTCTTCTCTAAGTGTAACGATGCTTCCATCTGTTCTAACCAAATTAACAATTGGTAACTCACGGCTAAGAAATAATGCATTTGCCTCAGTCTGACAATAAGCTCCTGCGTTTGGAAAAAGAAAAATATCTCCTATCGCATGTTTTTTTAATGTTTCATTATTCAATAAAATATCATTAACAGTACATAACGGCCCACAAATCGTATATACATCCGTTTCCGCAGCATCATTAAGAATATCTATTACAACATTTCTTCCTCCAAATGCCTGTCCATAATATTTAATATGGTTCGTACCACCATCCAGAATAGAAAACTTTCTTCCTGCATTTTCTTTCTGATCAATTACCCTTGAAACATAGACTCCACATTCCGCAGCAATAGCTCGTCCCATTTCACATATTACTCTGTGATGATTCCTTCTTTTCAATATCAACTCTGATGTTTCTTTCAACATCTGCTCAAAGTTATTTTTATCATAATCCACCTTGTAATAAGGGACTCCAATTCCTGCCCCAAAATCCACAATTTCAAATTTGAATACGCTCTCCCTTTCAATTTGCAAAACTATATCAAATAGATAATTTATTTTCTTTAATATATCATCTATTTTAAATGTCTGAGTTCCAGCATAGTATTGAATTCCAATCATATTAACATTAGTATAACTACTACGGCTGTTAATTACTTTTTTTAAATTTCTTTCAGACAGACCAAATTGATTACCAGCGCTTAATCTCAACAATATTTTTGTGCGTTCTTTTCTCTCGGCACTTAGCCTATCTATTATCTCCAATTGATTTAACGATTCGACTGTAACAATCACACGTTCATCTTTAATTGCTTCTGATATTTCATAATCAAGTTTACACACTCCTCCAAATATAATTTCGGTGTCCACACTCAATTGATTTTTGCAAATTTGATATTCTCCATACGAACACACTTCAAATATTTTAATTCCATCACCTACAAATGCAGTTAAAAATGGATTTGCTTTTATTGAATAGCATAGTTCTATTTTTTTCCCAAATGCTGAACTTATTGTCTTTACACTATCATTCAGTGTTTTTTCAAAATAGAAATAAGCTGGAGTACATATTTTATCCGTCTGAACTATCGCTTTTTCGAATAATTTTTTATAAATCAACTCACTTCCTCCAATATACTACTTATTAAATAATCATCTATATTTTTAATTAATGTATTAATCCGCTCATAATGCTTGTTAAACGTTATGTCATTTAACTCAGATGCATATTCTTTAAAAACTTTGCAGTTTTGATTAAATTCACTATTTTTTTCTAAATACTTAAACATCTTGCTAATTTGAATCAAATAATTTTTAGCTGCAAATCCAAAGGATATTTCATCAGCAATATTCATATTGCATAATTTCGTATAATTGTAATTTGACACATCATCGAGAGACAATCTGCTTGCTCTTTTTGCCTCTAACCAATTTTTTAATACTTTTATTCTATTCGGTGCACTTATTTCGATATTCGAATTAACACAAATCTGAAACAGATAATCTTTCTGTTCAAACATTTTTGAATAATCTTTCGCATCAACCATTAAAAAAGGAACTCCATCCGGCTCGTGAATAAATAATTCACCATTATAAGAAAAACAATATATATAATTCCTTTCTCCATCATAATAATTGGCATCAATCTTTTGCAATAACTTGCGTTTTGAAATTGGTCCCAAAACAAAGGGCCTGTTTTTTCCTAATATCCTATTAATATCAAAATCCTTTTCTGTAAGTTTTTTCACACTGAACAATTCATCCGCGTTTAAAGCATATTCAATATTTTTTAAAGATTCACAAACACTGATTCCCGATTTAAACCAAAATCTTATATTACCACTGTTAATAAATGATGCATTTCGCAAAGATATACAGTCAATATCTTCTATTTCTGTGTAATTCGAATTTACAAGCAACATCTTAATAGCATCTTCAAAAAAATCCAGTTGTTTACCTTCATATATGTACATTTTTCACCCTAATTTTCTAAAACCCATATTTGGTTCACAGATTTATTTGTATATTCAGATCTATTAAAATCTCCATACAAATTTTTTACTTTAAAACCCACTTCCTTAATTATTTTGAAAATTGATTTGACATCAAACCAATAAAACTCAAAGCTTTCAAATATCACATCGTTACATCTGACAATACAATGCATTTTTTTATTATTGAAATCAAAAGAATATTCGTCTGTTATCCGTATATCAGAATCTTCATACATAAGCACTTGTTCATTTGACACTTTTTGAGCCCATCCTTGGTCCAAGACATAATGATCAAATATAAACATTCCACCACTTAACAGATTCTTTTTTACAGCTTTTAATGTTCGGGTTCTATCTTCATTGTTCTCCAGATGCCCAAATGTTCTAAATGGCATATATATATATTCACACTTAAATGGCAATTTCAATTCTCTAAAATCTTGTTTCAGTAACATCAACCTGTCGGTATATTCTTTCTTTATTTGCTTTTCTGTCTGTTTTAACATTTCCTCACAGTTATCTACACCTATTACCTTATTCATGCTTTTTTTTAGTATTTCTCCAGCAATTCTTCCTGTTCCAACCCCAAGTTCCACAATTGTAGAATTATGTTTTAGCGCCTCTTCGATATAAAATTTTCCAGATGCAACATAATACTTATTACCCGATGACCATTTATTATAATATTGCGATATTTGAGAATAAATCATGCCGTTCTCCTTATCTGACATATTCACTATAAATATTATTTTCAATCTGAGCTTTATTTCTAATCCAAAAATCCTCCTGCATATTTTTTTCTGCAAGTGCGCAATAAATGCTTACAATTCTTTCAGGAAGAGAAGCGCTCTCCTCTTTAAATTTTTCTTTCCATTTATAATAACACTCACAATTAAGGGAACTTAAAATTGTTTTATCCCTTTTAATGACATAATCATCTAATGCGTCAAGTACCTTTTCATAACACTCAGAACAAGAATCCGCTGCATTTACAAGATTAAAAGCTCCATATGTTCTGTACCAACAAATATCTATATCTAAATCTTCTGGCAAATTCAAAAGAATTTCTACTAATAACCAAATACTTGGTTCATCACACAACCCCAACTTATAAATTTCATAATAAATTGTGTTTTCTTTAATATGAGTGGCAAAAATCGCTGGTTTAACTTGATTCTTCAGGCACCAATCGATAGAATTCATTGCTATATCATAGCTTTCTTTAGCCGATAGCATCGGTACACCTGCTAATATATTTCCAATAGGTTTGATTCCATAGCCATTTAAGATTTTTGCAGCCTTTTTTATCTCCTTGATTGTTACGCCTTTATTAATACAATATGTATTAACGAAATCCGATGAAGTTTCAATTCCCAAATAAACGCTCTTTAACCTATCACCTAAAATACTTTTTACATCTTCAATAGTTTCACTGTTAATTGTATCAGCCCTTGTCTCGAAAGTTACCTCCTTATGGGGCGATTCTGCAGCTAACTCAAATATTTGATGTCTTGCATCGATTGGAACTTCATTCAAATCAAGCATGCTTCCAGCTGGAGATATTAAAAGTGTGTTATATGACCCTTCTATTTCTTGCAGCGCACTTTTAACCGCATTTACCATAGTTGATGTATCTGTTTCTGGCCCAATACTGTAATCACACATGGTACATCCGCCTGTTCTATCATGAGTACACCCCCTTGTTTGAAACCATATACCAGCAAATGAACTATCTGGATTAGTCCTTACACTATACTTAATATCGTTATCCCAATAAATATTTCTTTTCTTCTTTATCTCAATATCACAGTTGCTCAAAAATAAGTTTTTCATTATCCTTTAAACCATCCCCCGCATACTTTTTATCTTCTAATACACTTATGTAACTATCCATACCATCAGGAGCTATCATAACAATACTTTTGTTCTTTTCTTTATGCGAATAATCTAAAACAGCTGCATATGTCATAGCTGAAGAAATTCCCAATTCTAATCCATACTCCTTTTTAAGCCCCTTACAGCAACGTACTGACTCTAAATCGTTAATTTGATAATATCCATCGATATAATCTATATATTTCTCAATAAGTCCTGATGGTCCACGTAATCCCGTACCAGCGTTTATATACTCTCCATCTGTTCCACCAAAAATTGTAGAACCCATTGGTTCAATGCCAATTATCTCTATATTCGTATTTTTTTCCTTCAGAAACTTTGCAATTCCTGTTATTGTTCCACCAGTTCCTACAGGGCAAAAACATATATCTATATCCCCTTTACATTGTTCCCATATTTCCGGTCCTGTCGTCTCATAATGTGCGAGCATACAATTCCTGTTATCATATTGATTGCTCCAAAAATATTTTCCGGAATCCTGTAATTCTTTCGCAACTTTTATTCTTGAACTTCTATAATCAAGATTTTCAATTCTTTTTACAACTCTGTAATCTATATGATGTTTTTTTAATTTTTCCAGTTTTTCTTTGCTAATCGACTCATCAACCAAACATAAGAAATCTACTCCCATATCGTCCAAGAAATAACTCAAAGCAAAACCCAGATTTCCTGAGGTTGATTCAACAACACCATTCACCTCTTCCGTGTTCAAATCTTTTACGATATAATAGGCTGTTCGTGCTTTTATACTATTTAAGAAATTGTATTTTTCTTGTTTTATAAATAACTTATTGTCATTGGCTAACTCAACAGCCATCATTGGCGTATTTCCTATCCCATATTCGTACATTGTTTTCATATTAGTCCACATTACCATTTACAATTTTAATTTTTGAACAATACTCACACTCATGTTCTAAGTTATATTTATTAATCTCAGAGTAAATGTCTTTTACCTTAAAAATATTAAAAACAGCGTTCTCATCATTATCCCAAGGACATATTCTTACAAATCCTTCGGATGAAATGCTTAAACTATTTTCCGGCGCTATCTCAATAACGTTGTAATTCATTTTATTTATAAATCTCTCGTTCCTATAGATAGACTCTCTCCTTCTGCGGTTAAAAAACATTCTGATTGCTATAGAACGATTGTCATAATTTCTTATACCCTTTAAAAAAGTTTCAAATTCATCGTCACCTAACAATAAATGCTGTATTCTTTCCCCTCTTCCTACAGCTTGTAATTCATATATCTGAATTTTCTTTATTTCTTTCTCAATAAGCAGTGGGATTAATTCTCCAAAAATGGTTTTATAATTGCCTTTATGCAACGTTGTTCTCACTACAACATTTACGCCTATATCTCGATATGCACATATATTCTTAAATAATAAATCGCTATCTACATTACGCAACAATCTATTAGTTGTATTATCATGTCCTTCAACAGATATTCTGAATGTCTCTACATTCTTTAACACGTATAATATATCTTCAGCATCATCGAAAATGGTTCCATTGCTTGTAATCGTTATTTTCCCCAGTATTTCTTTATCTAACTTCGCTAACTCCCTAAACACCTCTTTTCTCAGAAAAATCTCTCCTCCTTCTAAGTGAATATCAATGTCATACAACTTATTCAGCTTTTTAATTATCTCCACCAGCTGCTCTGGAATAATTTCCTTACGATTCTCCTGATAAAAACTATTATTATAGCAGTGAACACAATACAAATTACAGTTTCTATTCGTATACAAATGTAAACTCAACTGTTTTTCCCCCATAACTATTTCTGTCCCTCCATCTCAATCATCTTTATTCTTGTGTATATAGAATCCATATAATCGAGTATATCTAAGCCATCGTTACACGTCATGTCCAGTGTTCTTCTTAGCTCCTGCTTACAATTACATTCTGTATTGGCAGCTCCTTCTAAGAGCTTAATTCGCTTTTCTGTATCTTCCAAAATATTAAAATTGAAAAAGAAATCCATTAATTTATTTTCACATGTTTCACAGTAACGCGGTCCTAATATAGCTTTTTTATATGCTGGATTCTCTTGCTTTCGATTTCCGTACCATACCACATCAATTCTATTGATATATTTCTTCTTTACCCTCTCCAGTACTCTAAGAATCATTTGGCCATTTACTCTTTCATATAATCCATTCTGATACATCCAATTAACTAATGTATATTCTTTAATATTCACAGGGAATAACATTACATAATCTGCGCCTGTTTCAAATAATTTATTTATGCTTCTAACAGCATCCTCAATTTGTTGGCTAACTGAGACAAATGGTACACCCAACATAATGTTCGCTATGAACTTGCAGCCTGATGCATGAATCAACGTAAGCGCCAAATATTAATGCGGTCAGATACAAAATTACCCCAGCCCTTTGCGAGTTGGAGTAATTCACTATAATTCACATGCGATTTTTGATAGATT